>NZ_JBEOVJ010000133.1:0-12940 GCF_040295435.1 Streptomyces sp. NPDC002809 | reverse complement strand
GTAGCGACCGCGCAGCGGCTCGGCCTGGACGCCGTGTCCGGGTTCCTGGTACGCCCCTTGGGGTGTCCGGCCGAGGAGGGAACCCCGCCTTCACCACCTGCACCACGACGGCGCGGCACCCGACCAACCAACCCCCACCCCCTCCGAGGAGGACCCGCCGGAGACAGCCTTTCGCTCTGGCCGGCACCCAACGAACTCGTGGTTCGAGATGTCCGCGGACCTGTGCCTACGGTGCGCACGACGAGCACTGATTTCGAACAGAACTGGAGGCACGGTGAGCACGAATTCGGCAGGACCGGTGAGCGCGTCGGAGCTGCGGCGGCGGGTTCGCGCTGCTGAAGCGGTGAAGGCGAAGACGCGGGAAATGGCCGCCGAGCACGCGCTGACTGCACGCGAGGCTGCGGTGAAGGCGGCCAAAGCGAAGGAGGAAGCCGACGTCACAGCACGGGAGGCTGCTGCTGTAGTCCTGCGGCTATTCGACAACGACGCCGAGTTGGTCTCGGAGCTTCTGGGTGTGCCGGCGGAAGAACTGGAACGCGAAGCAAAGCCTGTTACCGCCGCTCGCGCGAAGGAGATCATCGAGTCGCTGCGTGCCCGCGCCGAGCGGCCCCGCACCACCCGGATCCGTAAGCCTCGGGTGGATACGGCAGACGCGTCTTCCTCGACCTCGGGCGCGCCGGCTCCGGTCGTCACGGCGGACGACAGCCGGGCTGATGCCGCCTGAGAACGACATCGGGCCCGGACTCTTCCCGCTCGCGGCGGTGAACGGGTCTGGGCCCGTTCACGTTGACGAGCAACTTTCCCTCATCGGTGAGCCAACACCCGTTCGTATACCGGCTGTTGAGTGGATGTCCTGGCTGGCCAACGAGTCCGTTCAGGCCCGGTACTGGGCAAAGGTCTACCGAACCTCGTCAACCGAGGACTGCTGGTTCTTCTTCGGCGGGATCTCCAGCACCGGCCACGCCAGCTTCAGGGCCGCCTCGCGGCCGGGCAGGACGCGACGCGGCACGGTGCCAGGCCACCTCTACGGGTACCAGCTCGCGCACGGTGTCATCCCTCGGCTCGGTTGGGGCACCGACAGCCCGACCGTCTGCCACACCTGCGACAACCACTCCTGCCAGCAGCCGGCGCACCTGCGCCTGGGGACTGCGGCGGAGAACCGGGCCGAATGGCTGGCCCGCCGCAGAGACCCGGGTAGCCCTCTCGCCGACCTTCGCGGCCCGGCCGGACGCTCCCGCGCCATAGGCGCCGCCATCCGGGTCGGCCAGACGAACCACGAGTCAGACGATCAGATCGTGCGCCGTATCCGAGCTGCCATGTCGGCCGGCCGGCCTCTCACCATCTGGTGAGGGACTGGAGCCGCAGGCCACGAAGGTGCATCCTGCCGCCCAAATCATGACTGCGCCTGTTCACCATTACCCTTCCCTGCCTGGTGAATCCTTCGCCGAACGAAGCTGGCAGCCGCGCACAGACCCAACACGATCACGGAACCAATCACCTCCGCCAGAGTTCCTGCCACGATGACCTCCCAAATGGAGGTGGATGGTGTCATGACCTGCTTCTCCTTGCCTCGACTGCAATACGAGCAGCCTGGTGCGGAGATGGTGGCGATGGACGGAGGTAGACACCGGCGACCGCCGTCGGACACGATAGGACGGAATTGGACAAGCGCTGGGGGGACGTTGTCGGGGCTCAAGCGGCCAGACCTGCCGGACGGCGGGCTGAAGGACCTGAACGATGCACTCCACGACCTGCACCGGCGCGCTGGGCGGCCTTCTACTCGGGATCTCGCCAAGCTCGTAGGCGTCGGGGTCGCAAGCAAGAGCCGCATCTACGACGCGTTTTCCAGTGACCGGCTGCCATCGTGGGGACTGCTACAGGTACTGACAGAGGCACTGTGCGCTTCCATTCCGGGCACTGCGTTCCCCGCGGAGGAACAGAAGCTGCACGGCTTCTGGTTGGCAGCGACGGGAGGAGGCGAGCCTCCTCCCCACTCGAGCGAGCCCTCGCAGGTACGAACGGCAAGCACCAGCGAGATCGAGGCGCCAACGCCAGTGCTCGCAATGCGTATCGAGTGGGCACGCCCTTCGGGCATGAGCGTCCGCAACCGGCGTGCACTGCGATCTATCGTGACCCATGCGCTTTCAGACATCGGGTATACCTCGGAAGGTCCTCACCGACGCGACATGAGCGCGGGCAGCGTCGTCAGCGTCGACGCACGACACGAAGATCCCGCCCTCACAACGGCCACGTTCCTCGCAGGCCTTGAGGACTCCCTACGCCACTCAGGCGTTCCAGGCGGCTATCAGGGATCGACGTTGAACTTCCTGGCGCACCTTGGCCCATATGCTCTCCCCGCCACCCCGGACGGGACAGCAAAGGCTGTCGCAGAGCTCGATGAGCTTTGGCGTCATCAGCAGACCCAGGACCTCTTCAGTGCTGACGAGGACGTCTCCGCGCTTCTTGCTGACGCGCTTCTAAGCCTCGACCGATATGACCCGTTAGCGTGGGAGTGGGCATACGGGAAAATTCCCCTGCTCAGGACGGATAGGGGGTCCTCAGGACCTTGGCGACTACAAGGTCTGGGTACGCACACGCGCGAGCGGGACCGGAGGGTACACAGACAGCCTTCTACCCTTCTGAGATCCGTCAACCGACGAGGCCACTCCACCGGCGCCCGGGCTCTCGAACGCCGGCACTGAGCCTCTTCCAACCTGACGGGTGGTTCAACGGGGGCGAGGACGCGAAGCTCCTTGACCCTCCTTGGTCGGCACCCCGCCACGTGCGGAAGCCGGTCTTTCGATGACGGAGGCCGCCCCGAAGTCGGCGATGCCCAGCATCCAGGAGATTGCCAGGTTCTTCTCCTGCGCAGCAGCCGGAGCCGGTGCCCGGACCCGCGTGCCATCATGCCTTCCCAGCGCTTCGCAACCGACACAGGGGAGAGAACATGGGCAGCACCACGTCCGCTAAATGGTCTGGCTGGCGCAGCCGGACTGTCGAGATACCCAGCGCAGGGGACGGAAAGCCGGTCCTCTTGGAGTTCCGCGCGGGATTCACTACGAGCTTCTGCCTGTCGACCGTGCGCAAGGGCCCCTATCACCAGCGGGCCCAGGACGCACTCGCCACCATCGGCCGGACCGGGCCGTCGCACATCGTCCTGCCTGCCGACTGTGACGCCCTCGCCATCTGGCGAGTCAGTGTGGGCAACGAGGCCGCCAGTGGCCTGGGCCGGTGGAAGCTGCGCATCGTGGACAGCGACGCGCTGCCTCGGCTCCCGACCAAAACAGCCCAGGGAAAGGGAACCGAGACCTTCGGCTATTTCAGCCCCAAGCCGTACTTCGAATATGCACCGGTCCTGCACTACGACTTCATCGACTCCTGCGGCACCATCATCTACACGCCGGCCAACGGCGGGAAGCAGTTGATCCGCTTCACCTCCGCTGCCAACCAGAAGGGCACCCTGCGTCTCCCGCAGCACGGATACGTCACCCTGTCCGACCACGGCAAGTGGCAAATCTCGGTGACCTGACCCCGCAGATTTGAGCGCTCTCCATCTTGATCAGCTGGCGAGTTCGAGGGTTACGACGGCTCGGACGACGGCGGTGATCCGGGTGGTGCTGCAACGGAGCTTCCTCAGGACCCGCCAGCACTTGAGGATCGCCACGGCGCGTTCACCGAGGCTGCGGATCTTCGCGTGGTCTCGGTTGTGACGTCGACACCAGCCGCGCAGGTTCCTGCCGCGGATCGGGACGCGGACTGCGGGGCCGGCACCCTGATACGCCTTGTCCGCCCAGCACTTGATGTCTTCGTCGGCGAGGGCTCCGGGAATGCCGTGGGTCCGGGCTGCGGTCAGGTCGTGCGTGGCTCCCGGCAGCGCGTCCGAGGCCCAGATCAGGCGCCCGGCCGGGTCAGCGAGGACCTGCACGTTCATCCCATGCTGATGGGTCCAGGTATCTCCTCAGGCCACCTCGGCCAGAGCTTGAGGCACCTTCGCCGCCATCGCCCACTCAACGGCGGCCACGACTTCATCATCCGAGGCCTCCAGCAGGTGTCCATACCGGTCGACGGTCGTCGTGATCGACTCGTGGCCGAGGCGGGCCTGAATCACGGGCAGCGGGACCTTGCCGGCGATGAGCCAGGAGGCGTGCGTGTGGCGGAGGTCGTGGACGCGCGGACGCTTGGTGAGGCCGACGGCGTTGGCGGCGTCGATGGCAGGCTTCCAGCGGTGTGCGTAGAACACGCCGGAGTGCCAGGCCCCGCCTTCTGGCGCGGTGAAGATCAGGTCGGTCGGCTTCTTCCCCTGGCAGCGGCGCTGGAACAGCTTCACCTGCTCCGGGGTGAGCACGAGCGTCCGGCGTGACTTCTTGGTCTTGGGGGCGCCGAGGAACGTCCCGCCCTCTCCACGCCGCTTCCAGGCGCGCTGCACGCGGAGCGTCGGCCGCTTCGACGCGAAGGTGAAGTCCCGGGGTTGCAGAGCGGTTATCTCGCCCCATCGGAGGCCGGTGCTCACCAGGGCATCGACGATGTCGACGGCGTCGGCGCGCACATGTGTCTTGAGGAGTGCGTACTCCTCGGGTTCAAGGAAGACCTCGTCATCCTCGGTGTCGTTGCCCTTGGGCAAGCGCGTGTGGGCGCACGGGTTCGAGTCGCGCAGGGCGGGATCGGCGCTTACGGCGGACTGGAAGATGCTGTAGAGCAAGCCGTGGAGGTTGGCGATGGTCTTCGGGGCGTACGCCCGGCGCTTCGTACCCGCAGGGTGCAGCGGGCCGGGCCTCCCGTTCTGAAGGTCCAGAATCCACTGGCTGACGTGGTTCCGGGTAAGCCTGCTCCCGCGGTCGGAGACTGACAGCTCCCCGAACCACGGGGTCATGTGGTTATCGATGAATCTCGTGTAGTTGATTCTGGTGTGCTCAGATATGTCTGTCAGCAGCCCCACGTAGGCGTGCGCGTAGACCGCGAACTTTTCCCCGTCCGGCAGCGGGGGCTCGTCCGCCTCAACGAATCCCTCCCCCTTGACCCACCCCGGCGGCCATTGCTGTCCGTGACCGTTGACCAGGTCACGGAAGCGCTTCGCCTGATCGTCATCGTCGAAGGTCTCGCGACACCAGGCCCCTGTTCGGGATCCGCCGGCCCGCCACATGACGGTGTACGAGGGGTCTCCGGACAGCCGGGAATTGGTCTTGATGTAAGCCATGAGAGCAAGCGTACGAGGCTTCGGTGCGGCGTTCGTGCGGCGAATGCCTCGTCTGCGCTAGCGTGAAACCTACGTTCTCGCAGGTCACGACGTTTCTGCTGTGGTGGGGCGGGTGGGACTCGAACCCACGGCCGACGGATTATGAGTCCGCTGCTCTAACCGGCTGAGCTACCGCCCCGTTTCGGCGTGGCGCGTACACGTGTGCGCGCCGTCTGCCGCAGCATAGCCGGTCATACGATCTCCCGCTCCGACTGCCCTGCCACCGATGACCATGAAGACCGCGCTGCTCGCTGCCCGGTTCCAGGTGGCTCGAAGTTGACGCGAAAGTGTCACGCCGGCCCCAGAGGCACCATGGCGACGGAGTCCCGCGGACCGGCTCCGGGCACACGAAAAAGGACCCCGCAGGGTCCTCTTCCGTTCCGCTCCCCCGACTGGACTCGAACCAGTAACCCTCCGGTTAACAGCCGAATGCTCTGCCAATTGAGCTACAGGGGATCGCGCTCCCCCGACTGGACTCGAACCAGTAACCTGCCGGTTAACAGCCGGCTGCTCTGCCAATTGAGCTACAGGGGATTGCTGCGTTTTGCCTCGAACGTACCCCCCTGGCTGCTGCCGGGCGGCGCGCGTTCGCTGCGACACATACATTAGCGCAAGCAGGGGGGTGCTTTGCCAATCGGTATCGCCCGGGGTGATCTCGGGCGCCTGCGGGTAGGCGAGCAGCACACGTCGCACGGAGCGAAGACGGAGCGAAGGAAGGGTGGCAGCCATGCGGTACCGGCTCACGTTCATCGCCGGAGTGGCCCTCGGTTACGTACTCGGCACGCGTGCCGGGCGCGAGCGTTACGAGCAGCTGAAGAAGTCCGCACGCCAGTTCGCCCAGAACCCGGCCGTGCGCAACACCTGCGAGACGGCGGCCCAGAGCGGTCGCCAGTTCGCCGGGAAGGCGTACCACGCGGTCGAGGAGAAGGTCGGCGAGAAGGTGCCGGCGTCGGTGGCGGACCGGGTGCGGTCGCTGCGCGGGCGCGGGGCCAACGGCGAGGACGACTGGGGAACGACCAACACCTGAGCCGGCATCCCGAGTCGGCATCTCCACGTCTGCCGCACCACCGGTACGGGAAACCTCCGGGGGTGCGGCAGAATCTGTGTATGGGCATAGTCGCCGGCTTGGACAGTTCTTCCGCCTTCACGCACATCGTGGTCTGCGATACGGACTCGGGTGCCGTACTGCGCCAGGGATACGCCGCACATCCCGTCGACGCGAAGGCCACCGAGGTCGACCCTCAGGCATGGCTGCTCTCCCTCGGTGAGGCCGCCGGCGGCGGGCTCCTCGAAGGGGTGCAGGCCATCGGTGTGTCGGCGCAGCAGCACGGGCTCGTGCCGCTGGACCACCAGGGCAATCTCGTGCGCCCGGCACTGCTCGGCAACGACAGACGGGCGCAGGTCGCCGCGGCCGATCTGATCGACGGGCTCGGCGGGCGGCAGGCCTGGGCCGAGGCCGTCGGGTCGGTGCCGCAGGCCGCGCAGCCCGTGTCGAAGCTGCGCTGGCTGGCGCGGACCGAGCCGGACATGGCACAGCGGGTCGCCGCGGTGCTCCAGCCGCACGACTGGCTGGTGTGGCAGCTGCTGGGCCGGCCGGCCCGGCGGACCACCGACCGGGGGGCCGCCTCCGGGACGGGTTACTGGTCGGCGGGCAGCGAGTCGTACCGGCCGGATCTGGTGGAGCTCGCGCTGGGGCACCAGGCGGCGCTGCCGGAGGTGCTGGGCCCGTCCGACGTGGCGGGTACGACGCCCGAGGGGCTGCTGATCTCGGCGGGTACGGGCGAGACGATGGCGGCGGCGTTCGGGCTGGGGGTCGCGGTCGGTGACGCGGTGGTGTCGCTGGGGGCCTCGGGTTCGGTGATGGCGGTGCACCACGAGGCGCTGGCCGACCCGACGGGGATGATCACCTCCTTCGCCGATGCCACCGGGATGCATCTGCCGGTGGTCCACACGTCGAACGCGGTCCGCGCGCTGCGCGGCACCGCCGAGATGCTGGGCCTGGAGGGGCTGGAGGAGCTGTCGGCGCTGGCGCTGAAGTCGACTCCGGGCTCCTCGGGGCTCGTACTCCTGCCGTATCTGGAGGGTGAGCGCACCCCGGATCTGCCGCACACCGCCGGAACCCTGAGCGGGCTGCGGCGCGAGTCGATGAAGCCTGAGCACCTGGCGCGGGCCGCGTTCGAGGGGATGCTCTGCTCGCTGGCCGACGCGCTGGACGTGCTGCGGGGTCGCGGGGTGGAGGTTCGGCGGGTGTTCCTGCTGGGCGCCGCCGCCGAGCTGCCGGCCGTGCAGGGGCTGGCGCCGGCGCTGCTGGGCACGCAGGTGGTCGTACCGCAGCCGGCGCAGTACGCGGCGCTGGGTGCGGCCAGGCAGGCCGCCTGGGCGCTGGGCGTCTCCCAGGGGTCGCTGGACACCCGCACTCCCCCGGCGTGGCAGGGCGCCGCGGCGCAGGTGCTGGAGCCCGGCGACGAGCTGCCGGTCGGCCAGGCGGTGCGTCAGCAGTATGTGGCGACGCGGGACCAGATCCACCCGGGAGCCTTCGACTCCGCGCGCTGATACGCGTGCTTCGGCGATGCGTCCGGGTCTTCAGGGGGCCCGGACGCGAAAATTGTGGACCCGGTCCGTTTTTTTACCTGGACTTGAATTAAAACGTTCGCGGTCCCGGGCGGCGGTGTCCGAAGATGAGTCGACCCCGACCTCGCCGACCCCGAGAGACACGCGTGCTCATAAAACTCCTGCGGGCCTATCTCGGTCCGTACAAGAAACCGATCGCGCTGCTGGTCGTCTTCCAGCTGCTGCAGACCTGCGCCACTCTCTATCTGCCCACCCTGAACGCGGACATCATCGACAACGGTGTCGTCCAGGGGGACACGGGCTACATCATCCAGTACGGCGGCGTGATGATCGTCGTTAGCATCGCCCAGGTGGTCTGCAACATCGGGGCCGTCTACATCGGGGCCCGCACCGCGTCCGCCCTCGGCCGCGACGTCCGGGCCTCGGTCTTCGACCGGGTGCAGTCGTTCTCCTCGCGTGAGGTCGGCCGGTTCGGAGCACCCTCGCTGATCACCCGTACGACCAATGATGTGCAGCAGGTCCAGATGCTGGCCCTGATGACGTTCACGCTGATGGTGTCGGCGCCGATCATGTGCGTCGGCGGCATCATCATGGCGCTCGGCCAGGACGTCCCGCTGTCCGCGGTGCTGCTCGCGGTGGTGCCGGTCCTCGGCATCGCGGTGAGCCTCATCGTGCGGAAGATGCGCCCGCTGTTCCGGACGATGCAGGAGCGGCTCGACACGGTCAACCGGGTGCTGCGCGAGCAGATCACCGGCAACCGGGTCATCCGCGCCTTCGTGCGCGACAACTACGAGGAAGAGCGCTTCCGTGGCTCCAACACCGAGCTGACGGACGTGGCGCTGTCCACGGGCCGGCTGATGGCACTGATGTTCCCGACCGTGATGACGGTCGTGAACGTGTCGTCGATCGCCGTCGTCTGGTTCGGTGCGCACCGGATCGACAGCGGCGGGATGGAGATCGGCGCGCTGACCGCGTTCCTCTCCTATCTGATGCAGATCGTCATGTCGGTGATGATGGCCACCTTCATGTTCATGATGGTGCCGCGCGCCGAGGTCTGCGCCGAGCGCATCCAGGAGGTCCTGGAGACCGAATCCAGCGTGGTGCCGCCGGTGAGCCCCGTACGGGAGCTGCGCACCCACGGTCATCTGGAGGTACGCGGTGCGGACTTCCGCTACCCCGGTGCCGAGGAACCGGTGCTGCGCTCGGTGGACCTGGTGGCCCGGGCCGGCGAGACGACCGCGATCATCGGGTCGACGGGCAGCGGGAAGTCGACGCTGCTCGGTCTCGTACCCCGGCTGTTCGACGTGACGGACGGCCAGGTGCTGGTCGACGGGACGGACGTACGGACGCTGGATCCGGTCCTGCTGGCGAAGACCGTGAGCCTGGTCCCGCAGAAGCCGTACCTGTTCTCCGGGACGGTCGCGACGAATCTGCGGTACGGGAACCCTGACGCGACCGACGAGGAGCTGTGGCACGCGCTGGAGATCGCGCAGGCCAAGGAGTTCGTCGAGGAACTGGAGCACGGGCTCGACGCACCGATCGCGCAGGGCGGCACCAATGTCTCCGGCGGGCAGCGGCAGCGGCTCTCGATCGCCCGGACGCTGGTGCAGCAGCCGGAGATCTACCTCTTCGACGACTCCTTCTCGGCCCTGGACTACGCCACGGACGCGGCGCTGCGCGCGGCGCTGCTGCGGGAGACCCGCGGGGCGACGGTGGTGATCGTCGCACAGCGGGTGTCCACCATCCGCGACGCCGACCGGATCCTGGTGCTGGACGAGGGCCGCGTCGTCGGTTCCGGCAGCCACCACGAGCTGATGGACGGCAATGAGACATACCGGGAGATCGTTCTCTCCCAGCTGACGGAAGCGGAGGCCGCGTAATGGCCGGGCCTGGTGGACGCATGATGGCGGGCGGGGCGCCGAGCGAACGGTCCATGGACTTCAAGGGCTCGTCGAAGCGGCTGCTGAAGCGCTTCGCGCCGGAGAAGGCCACTCTGTACGTGATGCTGCTGGCGGTCGCACTGAGTGTGGCGCTCTCGGTGGTCGGCCCGAAGATCCTCGGCAAGGCCACCGACCTGGTGTTCGCCGGTGTCGTCGGCCGGGGGATGGACGCGGGGACGACGAAGGAACAGGCCGTCGAGGGCCTGCGCAACAGCGACAGCGGTCTGGCCGACATGCTCTCCAAGGTGGACTTCACCCCGGGGCAGGGCATGGACTTCGACGCGATCGGCCAGGTGCTGTTGGTGGCGCTGGCCGTGTACGTCGGTGCCGGGCTGCTGATGCTGGTGTCGACGCGGCTGTCGATCCGGGTGATCAACCAGGTCGTGTTCCAGCTGCGCGAGGACATCCAGACGAAGCTGTCGCGGCTGCCGCTCTCGTACTTCGACCAGCAGAAGCGCGGCGAGGTGCTGAGCCGGGCGACGAACGACATCGACAACATCTCGCAGACGATGCAGCAGACGATGGGGCAGCTGATCAACTCGCTGCTCACCATCGTCGGCGTGCTCGTGATGATGTTCTGGATCTCGCCGCTGCTGGCGCTGATCGCGCTGGTGACCGTGCCGCTGTCGGTGGTCGTGGCGACGAAGGTCGGCAAGCGCTCCCAGCCGCAGTTCGTCCAGCAGTGGAAGGTCACGGGCAAGCTCAACGCCCACATCGAGGAGATGTACACCGGGCACACCCTGGTGAAGGTCTTCGGGCGGCAGGACGAGTCGGCGCGTGACTTCGCCGAACAGAACGACGCGCTGTACGAGGCCGGGTTCAAGGCGCAGTTCAACAGCGGGATCATGCAGCCGCTGATGATGTTCGTGTCGAACCTGAACTACGTGCTGATCGCTGTCGTCGGCGGCCTGCGGGTCGCCTCGGGCGCGCTGTCGATCGGCGACGTGCAGGCCTTCATCCAGTACTCGCGGCAGTTCTCCATGCCGCTGACCCAGGTCGCCTCGATGGCGAACCTGGTGCAGTCCGGGGTGGCCTCGGCGGAGCGGATCTTCGAGCTGCTGGACTCAGATGAGCAGGACGCCGACCCCGCGAAGGGCGAGGCCGAGTTCCCCGCGGAGCTGCGCGGCAGCGTGTCCCTGGAGAACGTGTCGTTCCGCTACGACCCGGAGAAGCCGCTCATCGAGGACCTGTCGCTGAGCGTCGAGCCGGGCCACACGGTCGCGATCGTCGGCCCGACCGGCGCCGGCAAGACGACGCTGGTCAATCTGCTGATGCGGTTCTACGAGGTGACCGGGGGCCGGATCGCCCTGGACGGGGTCGACATCGCGAAGATGTCGCGCGACGACCTGCGTTCGGGGATCGGCATGGTCCTCCAGGACACCTGGCTGTTCGGCGGGACCATCGCGGAGAACATCGCCTACGGCGCCTCGGGCGATGTCACCCGTGAGCAGATCGAGGAGGCGGCGCGGGCGGCCCACGCCGACCGCTTCATCCGCACCCTGCCCGACGGTTACGACACGCGCATCGACGACGAGGGCTCGGGCGTCAGCGCGGGCGAGAAGCAGTTGATCACCATCGCCCGGGCGTTCCTCTCCGACCCGGTGATACTGGTGCTCGACGAGGCGACCAGCTCCGTCGACACGCGCACCGAGGTGCTGATCCAGAAGGCGATGGCCGGTCTCGCGCACGGTCGTACGAGCTTCGTGATCGCGCACCGGCTCTCCACCATCCGGGATGCCGACGTCATCCTGGTGATGGAGAACGGGTCGATCGTCGAGCAGGGCACGCACGACGAACTGCTGGAGGCGAAGGGCGCGTACGCCCGCCTGTACGCGGCACAGTTCGCACAGGCGGTCGCCGAGGTCGACTAGGCCCCTGCGATGTTCCGCGGCTGCCCGGGCCGGCGCGTGCGCGCGTCAGTCCAGGTAGCCGCGGAGCTGGTCCGCGAAGGCGTGGTCCCGCAGTTTGTTGAGGGTCTTGGACTCGATCTGCCGGATGCGCTCGCGGGTCACGCCGAATATCCGTCCTATCTCCTCCAGCGTGCGCGGCCGCCCGTCGGCCAGCCCGTAGCGCAGCTGGACCACTTTGCGCTCGCGCTCGTTGAGGGTCGAGAGCACCGCCTCCAGATGTTCGCGCAGCAGCAGGAAGGCGGCGGACTCGACGGGGGACGCGGCGTCCCCGTCCTCGATGAGGTCACCGAGCGAGACATCGTCCTCCTCCCCCACCGGGGCGTGCAGGGACACGGGCTCCTGGGCGAGGCGCAGGACCTCACCGACGCGTTCCGGTGTCAGGTCGAGCTGGGCGGCGACCTCCTCGGGCGTGGGCTCGTAGCCGCGTTCCTGGAGCATCCGGCGCTGGGCCCGGACGACGCGGTTGATCAGTTCGACGACGTGGACCGGGACCCGGATGGTCCGCGCCTGGTCGGCGAGGGCGCGGGACATGGCCTGCCGGATCCACCAGGTCGCGTACGTCGAGAACTTGTAGCCGCGGGCGTAGTCGAACTTCTCGACCGCCCGGATCAGTCCGAGGTTTCCCTCCTGGACCAGGTCCAGCATCGTCAGTCCGCGGCCGACGTAGCGCTTGGCCACGGAGACGACGAGGCGGAGGTTGGCCTCGATGAGGCGGCGCTTGGCCATCCGCCCCATGACCACGAGCCGGTCCAGATCGACGGCCAGCCGGGTGTCGGGGTCCGGGGTGCGGGACAGGCGTTCCTCGGCGAACAGGCCGGCTTCGACGCGGCGGGCGAGGTCCACCTCGTCGGCCGCCGTGAGGAGCGGGATGCGGCCGATCTCGCGCAGGTACTGGCGGAAGAGGTCGGACGACGGTCCGCCGGTGTCCGGGCGGCTGCGCGGCCCCGGCGGTTCGGGGTGGTCCGACTCCTCCATGACGGCCTCGGGCGGCTCGGGCGGGTCCGGTGGCGCTTCGGGCGGGTGCTGCGCGGCGGGCAGGGGTGTCGGCGGATCCGCCACGGCCTCGGGATGATGCACGGCCCGGGTCTGCGCGGGGATGGCCGGGACACGCTCGGTTTCGGTCACGGTCCGGGTCTGCACGGGGGCGACCTCCAGGTGATCGCTGCCGGAACGCGGGGACGGAGGACCACCGTTCGGCGGGCCGGCCGCGCTCCGATGGCTCGGGCCGGGCGGGGGGCGGGGGGGGGGGGCCCCCGGCCCCCGCCCGGGCCGCGGCGCCCCCCCCC
>NZ_JBEOVJ010000132.1:0-13240 GCF_040295435.1 Streptomyces sp. NPDC002809 | reverse complement strand
CGTCCTACCGCTCCCCGTTCGACGAGGCCCCTCGCACGCCGTCCCCCTCCTTCCGGGTACAACCAGCAGCAGCGACGGGGCGGGGCTGCCCACCCGTGCTCATCCGTTCCGCGGCTCGCCCGCCGAGCGGTGGGCCGAGGGTGCGGACGCCATCGAGCTGCCGAAGGCGAATGCGGTGGGCGGGATGAGCAAGGCGGACGTGGTCCTGGCCCTGCGCCGCACCAAGGAGTTCCTGGTCGACGCCAACCTCAACCCGGCCGTACTGCGGGGCGGGCAGCCCGCCACCGCGATGTCCCTGCTCGACCCGAAGCAGCCGGACATGCTGCCGCAGGTGCGGCAGGCGCTGCGCGCCCCGTCCGAGAAGCACGACCCGCTGAACTGGGTGAGCCGCTTCGACCCTGACGAGGTGGCCCTGGCCGGTGATGTGGTCAAGGTTCGAGGCCATCTGACGTTCTCCGCCGGGGAGCCGGGCGAGGTGCGGGTGCACGCCGACTACACCTTCGTCTATCCGCTCGTCCGGGCCGGCGGTGACGACGCCGACGCCGTCGCAGCGCGGACGATCGTCCGCCGCGACCTGACTGTGAGCCTGTCGGACCCCCGTAGGTGGATCGCGACGAAGGGCATGCTCCAGCTCGGGACGTCCCCCTCCTATTTCTTCAACAACGAGTGCGGGGTATACGACGGGTACCTCCACCCCGTCTTCCCGGGCACGGCGGCTACCGGCGCCCCCGCCACCGGCCCGGCCAAGGACCCCTACGACCGCAGCCGGTCCCTCCTGGAGGAGGACCTCGAGGGCTGCGGTACGAACATCCGCGACTGACACCGCCGTCGGCGGGAGCGTGCCCGCGTTTGACCATCGATCCGCGGGGGGTAAGATCCTCCGCCCGATTGGCCAGGCTCGTGCCCCGTATGGCACACTGACCAGGTTGCTCGGTTGAGTGTCAATGCTGCGCGCCTCCCGCCGGGAGGACCGGAAGCGAGTCCCACAGTACTCGTCGGCCCTGTAAGGGCCGGACGTACGGGAATCTTTCGGGAAGCGCATGTGTGGCACCGGCCAGGCGCCCGGTGGGGTTCCACCCCCGGCAGCGCGGTCTCAGGCCCGCACCCCCTTGGTTGGGAAATCCTTCGGGATTTTTTCGTAGAGGGGATGCGACACGCCCGACCGCGTGGGTCGGAGGAGGAGTTACCAGAACCTCGGGTTCCAGAGCGTTACGAGAGACAGGACTACTAGTAGCCATGGCGGGACAGAAGATCCGCATCCGGCTCAAGGCCTACGACCACGAGGTCATCGACTCCTCGGCGAAGAAGATCGTCGAGACGGTGACCCGCACTGGTGCGTCGGTCGCGGGCCCGGTGCCGCTGCCCACTGAGAAGAACGTGTACTGCGTCATCAAGTCGCCGCACAAGTACAAGGACTCTCGCGAGCACTTCGAGATGCGCACGCACAAGCGCCTCATCGACATTCTCGACCCCACGCCGAAGACGGTTGACTCGCTGATGCGCCTCGACCTGCCGGCTGGCGTCGACATCGAGATCAAGCTCTGAGGGGACGGGCCGAGATGAGCAAGAACATCAAGGGCGTCCTGGGCGAGAAGCTCGGCATGACCCAGGTCTGGGACGAGAACAACCGGGTTGTCCCGGTGACCGTCGTCAAGGCCGGGCCGTGCGTCGTGACGCAGGTTCGTACGAACGACAGCGACGGCTACGAGTCGGTCCAGATCGCCTTCGGCGAGATCGACCCGCGCAAGGTGAACAAGCCCCTCAAGGGTCACTTCGCCAAGGCCGACGTGACCCCCCGCCGCCACCTGGTGGAGCTCCGCACCCCTGACGCCAGCGAGTACACGCTGGGCCAGGAGATCACCGCCCAGGTGTTCGAGTCCGGCGTCAAGGTTGACGTCACGGGCAAGAGCAAGGGCAAGGGCTTCGCCGGTGTCATGAAGCGTCACAACTTCAAGGGGCTCGGCGCCGGTCACGGCGTCCAGCGCAAGCACCGTTCCCCCGGTTCGATCGGTGGCTGCGCCACCCCTGGGCGTGTCTTCAAGGGCATGCGCATGGCCGGCCGGATGGGCAACGAGCGCGTCACCACCCAGAACCTGACCATCCACGCGGTTGACGCGGAGAAGGGTCTGCTGCTCATCAAGGGCGCAGTCCCCGGTCCGAACGGCGGCCTCGTCCTGGTCCGTACCGCGGCCAAGGGGGCTTGAGGTAATGAGCACCATTGACATCCTTTCGCCGGCAGGCGACAAGGCCGGTACCGTCGAGCTCCCCGCGGAGATCTTCGACGCGAAGACCAGCGTTCCGCTGATCCACCAGGTCGTTGTCGCACAGCTGGCAGCTGCCCGTCAGGGCACGCACTCGACCAAGCGCCGCGGTGAAGTCCGTGGTGGTGGCCGTAAGCCGTACCGCCAGAAGGGCACCGGCCGCGCCCGCCAGGGTTCGACCCGTGCGCCGCAGTTCGTCGGCGGTGGCGTCGTGCACGGCCCCAAGCCGCGCGACTACTCGCAGCGCACCCCGAAGAAGATGAAGGCCGCCGCCCTGCGCGGTGCCCTCTCGGACCGGGCGCGTCACTCCCGCATCCACGTCGTCACCGGCGTGGTCGAGAGCGGTATCTCCACCAAGGCCGTCAAGACGCTGCTCGGCAAGATCTCGGAGCGCAACAACGTGCTCCTGGTCGTCGAGCGCAACGACGAGGCCGCGTGGCTCTCCGCACGCAACCTGCCCCAGGTGCACATCCTGGACCCGGGCCAGCTGAACACGTACGACGTGATCGTCTCTGACGACGTGGTCTTCACCCAGGCCGCTTTCGAGTCCTTCGTGTCTGGCCCCCAGACCGCTGAGACCGAAGGGAGCGACGCCTGATGAGTGAGGCGACCGTTACCAGCAAGACCTACTCCGACCCGCGTGACGTTCTCGTCAAGCCGGTTGTTTCGGAGAAGAGCTACGCGCTGCTCGACGAGAACAAGTACACGTTCATCGTCGCGCCCGGCTCCAACAAGACCCAGATCAAGCAGGCCGTGGAAGCGGTCTTCTCGGTCAAGGTCACCGGGGTCAACACGATCAACCGTCAGGGTAAGCGCAAGCGCACCAAGACCGGTTTCGGCAAGCGCGCTGACACCAAGCGCGCCATCGTGACCCTCGCTGAGGGCGACCGTATCGACATCTTCGGCGGCCCGACCTCCTAGTGGAGGTCGAGTCGTCCGGAATCGGACGAGGACTGAGAAATGGGTATCCGCAAGTACAAGCCGACGACCCCGGGCCGTCGTGGCTCCAGCGTCGCCGACTTTGTCGAGATCACGCGGTCCACGCCGGAGAAGTCGCTGGTCCGCCCCCTGCACAGCAAGGGCGGCCGTAACAACACCGGTCGTGTGACCGTTCGCCACCAGGGTGGTGGCCACAAGCGCGCCTACCGCGTGATCGACTTCCGTCGTCACGACAAGGACGGCGTGCCGGCCAAGGTCGCGCACATCGAGTACGACCCGAACCGCACCGCGCGCATCGCGCTCCTGCACTACGCGGACGGCGAGAAGCGCTACATCATCGCGCCGCGTGGCCTGTCGCAGGGTGACCGTGTCGAGAACGGCCCGGCCGCCGACATCAAGCCCGGCAACAACCTGGCGCTGCGCAACATCCCGGTCGGTACGACCATCCACGCCATCGAGCTGCGGCCCGGCGGCGGCGCGAAGTTCGCCCGTTCCGCGGGTGCCTCCGTGCAGCTGCTGGCGAAGGAGGGCACCATGGCCCACCTTCGTATGCCGTCGGGTGAGATCCGCCTGGTCGACGCCCGCTGCCGCGCCACGATTGGCGAGGTCGGCAACGCCGAGCAGTCGAACATCAACTGGGGCAAGGCCGGTCGCATGCGCTGGAAGGGCGTTCGCCCGTCCGTCCGCGGTGTTGCGATGAACCCGGTCGACCACCCGCACGGTGGTGGTGAAGGCAAGACCTCCGGTGGACGTCACCCGGTCTCGCCGTGGGGTCAGAAGGAGGGTCGTACTCGCTCGCCGAAGAAGGCATCGAGCAAGTACATCGTCCGCCGCCGCAAGACGAACAAGAAGCGCTAGGAGCGGGTTTAGATGCCGCGCAGTCTCAAGAAGGGGCCCTTCGTCGACGGCCACCTCGTCAAGAAGGTGGACGTCCAGAACGAAGCTGGCACCAAGAACGTCATCAAGACCTGGTCCCGTCGCTCGATGATCATCCCGGCCATGCTGGGTCACACCATCGCGGTGCACAACGGCAAGATCCACGTCCCGGTGTTCGTCACCGAGTCGATGGTCGGCCACAAGCTCGGCGAGTTCTCGCCGACTCGCACCTTCCGCGGCCACGTCAAGGACGACCGGAAGTCGAAGCGCCGCTAGCGCGGGGTGGAAACGACTATGACTCACACCGAAGGGACAACCATGGAAGCCAGGGCCCAGGCGCGGTACATCCGCGTCACGCCCATGAAGGCCCGCCGAGTGGTGGACCTCATCCGTGGCATGGATGCCACGGAGGCTCAGGCGGTCCTGCGTTTCGCCCCGCAGGCCGCGAGCGTGCCGGTTGGCAAGGTGCTTGACAGCGCCATCGCCAACGCTGCACACAACTACGACCACCCTGACGCCTCTTCGCTGGTCATCAGCGAGGCGTACGTGGACGAGGGCCCGACCCTGAAGCGGTTCCGTCCGCGTGCTCAGGGCCGTGCCTACCGGATCCGTAAGCGGACCAGCCACATCACCGTGGTCGTCAGCAGCAAGGAAGGAACCCGGTAATGGGCCAGAAGGTAAACCCGCACGGGTTCCGGCTCGGCATTACCACGGACTTCAAGTCCCGTTGGTACGCCGACAAGCTGTACAAGGACTACGTCAAGGAAGACGTTGCCATTCGTCGCATGATGACGAAGGGCATGGAGCGAGCCGGCATCTCGAAGGTTGAGATCGAGCGCACCCGCGACCGCGTCCGCGTTGACATCCACACCGCCCGCCCGGGCATCGTCATCGGCCGCCGCGGCGCCGAGGCCGACCGCATCCGTGGCGAGCTGGAGAAGCTGACCGGCAAGCAGGTCCAGCTGAACATCCTCGAGGTCAAGAACCCCGAGGTGGACGCTCAGCTGGTGGCCCAGGCCGTCGCCGAGCAGCTCTCCTCCCGCGTCTCCTTCCGTCGTGCCATGCGCAAGAGCATGCAGAGCACGATGAAGGCCGGCGCCAAGGGCATCAAGATCCAGTGCGGCGGTCGCCTCGGCGGCGCCGAGATGTCCCGCTCGGAGTTCTACCGCGAGGGCCGCGTGCCCCTGCACACCCTCCGTGCGAACGTCGACTACGGCTTCTTCGAGGCCAAGACGACCTTCGGCCGCATCGGCGTGAAGGTCTGGATCTACAAGGGCGACGTCAAGAACATCGCCGAGGTCCGCGCCGAGAACGCTGCTGCCCGTGCGGGCAACCGCCCGGCCCGTGGCGGCGCTGACCGTCCGGCCGGCCGCGGTGGCCGCGGTGGCAGCGAGCGTGGCGGTCGCGGCCGCAAGCCGCAGCAGTCGGCTCCGGCCGCCGAGGCCCCCAAGGCCGAGGCGACCGCCGCTGCTCCGGCGGCTGAGAGCACCGGAACGGAGGCCTGACCGAAATGCTGATCCCCCGTAGGGTCAAGCACCGCAAGCAGCACCACCCGAAGCGCAGCGGTATGTCCAAGGGTGGCACGCAGGTTGCGTTCGGCGAGTACGGCATCCAGGCGCTGACCCCGGCGTACGTGACGAACCGTCAGATCGAGTCCGCTCGTATCGCGATGACCCGTCACATCAAGCGTGGCGGCAAGGTCTGGATCAACATCTACCCGGACCGTCCCCTGACGAAGAAGCCTGCCGAGACCCGCATGGGTTCCGGTAAGGGTTCTCCCGAGTGGTGGATCGCGAACGTCAAGCCCGGTCGGGTGATGTTCGAGCTGTCCTACCCGAACGAGAAGATTGCTCGTGAGGCGCTCACCCGCGCTGCTCACAAGCTTCCGATGAAGTGCCGGATTGTTCGGCGCGAGGCAGGTGAGTCGTGATGTCGGCCGGTACCAAGACGTCCGAGCTGCGCGAGCTGGGCAACGAGGAGCTCCTCAACAAGCTCCGCGAGGCCAAGGAAGAGCTGTTCAACCTCCGCTTCCAGGCGGCGACCGGACAGCTCGAGAACCACGGCCGGCTCAAGTCCGTCCGTAAGGACATCGCCCGGATCTACACCCTGATGCGTGAGCGCGAGCTCGGCATCGAGACGGTGGAGAGCGTCTGATGAGCGAGAAGACTGTGACTGAGACGAACACCGACCGCGGTTTCCGCAAGACCCGTGAGGGTCTGGTCGTCAGCGACAAGATGGACAAGACCGTCGTCGTCGCTGTCGAGGACCGCGTCAAGCACGCGCTGTACGGCAAGGTCATCCGCCGTACGAACAAGCTCAAGGCTCACGACGAGCAGAACGCCGCCGGCGTCGGCGACCGTGTCCTCCTCATGGAGACCCGGCCGCTGTCCGCCACGAAGCGGTGGCGCATCGTCGAGATCCTCGAGAAGGCCAAGTAATTCCTGAGGGGCTTCCCCTTCAGGCAGGTTCCGCCAGGCTCGGCGGGGGTTCGCTCCGGTAACGGAGCGGCCCCCGCCGGGAACCGGCAGACGATCAGGAGATAGACGTGATCCAGCAGGAGTCGCGACTGCGCGTCGCCGACAACACGGGTGCGAAGGAAATTCTCACCATCCGTGTTCTCGGTGGCTCGGGTCGCCGCTACGCGGGCATCGGTGACGTCATCGTCGCCACCGTCAAGGACGCGATCCCCGGTGGCAACGTGAAGAAGGGTGACGTCGTCAAGGCCGTCATCGTTCGCACCGTCAAGGAGCGTCGTCGTCAGGATGGCTCGTACATCCGCTTCGACGAGAACGCCGCCGTCATTCTGAAGAACGACGGCGACCCCCGCGGCACCCGTATCTTCGGCCCGGTGGGCCGTGAGCTGCGCGAGAAGAAGTTCATGAAGATCATCTCGCTCGCGCCGGAGGTGCTGTAAGCATGAAGATCAAGAAGGGCGACCTGGTTCAGGTCATCACCGGTAAGGACAAGGGCAAGCAGGGCAAGGTCATCGTTGCCTACCCTGCTCAGGACCGCGTCCTCGTCGAGGGTGTCAACCGGGTCAAGAAGCACACGAAGGCCGGTCAGACCGCTCGCGGTTCGCAGACCGGTGGCATTGTGACGACCGAGGCTCCGGTCCACGTCAGCAACGTGCAGCTGGTTGTTGAGAAGGACGGCAACAAGGTCGTTACTCGCGTCGGCTACCGCTTTGACGACGAGGGCAACAAGATCCGCGTTGCCAAGCGCACCGGTGAGGACATCTGATGACTACCACCACTGCGCCGCGTCTCAAGACGCGCTACCGCGAGGAAATCGCCGGCAAGCTGCGTGAGGAGTTCTCCTACGAGAACGTCATGCAGATTCCCGGTCTGGTCAAGATCGTGGTCAACATGGGTGTGGGCGACGCCGCCCGCGACTCCAAGCTGATCGATGGCGCCGTGCGCGACCTCACCACGATCACCGGTCAGAAGCCGGCCGTCACCAAGGCCCGCAAGTCGATCGCGCAGTTCAAGCTGCGCGAGGGGCAGCCGATCGGCTGCCACGTCACCCTCCGTGGTGACCGCATGTGGGAGTTCCTGGACCGTACGCTGTCGCTCGCGCTTCCGCGTATCCGTGACTTCCGTGGCCTGTCGCCGAAGCAGTTCGACGGCCGTGGCAACTACACCTTCGGTCTCACGGAGCAGGTCATGTTCCACGAGATCGACCAGGACAAGATCGACCGGGTCCGGGGCATGGACATCACCGTGGTCACCACGGCGACCAATGACGACGAGGGTCGTGCCCTCCTTCGTCACCTCGGCTTCCCGTTCAAGGAGAACTGACCGTGGCGAAGAAGGCTCTGATCGCTAAGGCCGCCCGTAAGCCGAAGTTCGGCGTTCGCGGGTACACCCGCTGCCAGCGCTGCGGCCGGCCCCACTCCGTCTACCGCAAGTTCGGCCTGTGCCGCGTGTGCCTTCGTGAGATGGCTCACCGTGGCGAGCTGCCGGGCGTGACCAAGAGCTCCTGGTAATTCTCCTTCGCCCTTTGGGCGTTGGGAATCACCGGAGACTCTCGGTAAGCATCTGGTCGGCAGGAGCCCGCTCTCACATGCCGTAGGCTTGTGGGGTTGGGCGCCTGCCGCCCAAGACCGACTTACTACGCCGTAGGTCCCCGCACCGCACCCGTCCTGCCTCTGAGTAGGGAGAGGGATGGCGCATACAGGAAACCCCGGCGAGAGAGGCCGAAGGCCAACTCATGACCATGACTGATCCCATCGCAGACATGCTCACGCGTCTGCGTAACGCGAACTCGGCGTATCACGACGACGTGTCGATGCCGCACAGCAAGATCAAGTCGCACATCGCGGAGATCCTCCAGCAGGAGGGCTTCATCACGGGCTGGAAGGTCGAGGACGCCGAGGTTGGCAAGAACCTCGTCCTCGAGCTGAAGTTCGGCCCGAACCGCGAGCGCTCGATCGCCGGCATCAAGCGAATCTCGAAGCCGGGTCTGCGTGTATACGCAAAGTCCACCAATCTGCCGAAGGTTCTCGGCGGCCTGGGCGTGGCGATCATCTCCACGTCCCACGGTCTCCTGACCGGCCAGCAGGCCAGCAAGAAGGGCGTAGGTGGGGAAGTCCTCGCCTACGTCTGGTAGTCGGGAACGGAGGAATAGCTCATGTCGCGAATCGGCAAGCTCCCCATCCAGGTTCCCGCCGGTGTGGACGTCACCATCGATGGCCGCACGGTCGCGGTGAAGGGGCCCAAGGGCACCCTCTCGCACACCGTCGCGTCGCCGATCGAGGTCACCAAGGGTGAGGACGGCGTCCTGAACGTCGCCCGCCCGAACGACGAGCGTCAGAACAAGGCCCTTCACGGCCTGTCCCGCACGCTGGTGGCGAACATGATCACCGGTGTGACCCAGGGATACATCAAGGCGCTCGAGATCAGTGGTGTCGGTTACCGCGTCCAGGCGAAGGGCTCCAATCTGGAGTTCGCCCTGGGCTACAGCCACCCGATCCTGATCGAGGCCCCGGAGGGCATCACCTTCAAGGTGGAGTCCCCCACGAAGTTCACCGTCGAGGGCATCGACAAGCAGAAGGTCGGCGAGACCGCGGCCAAGATCCGCAAGCTGCGGAAGCCTGACCCGTACAAGGCCAAGGGCGTCAAGTACGCCGGCGAGGTCATCCGCCGCAAGGTCGGAAAGGCTGGTAAGTAGCGATGGCATACGGCGTAAAGATCGCCAAGGGCGACGCGTACAAGCGTGCAGCCCTCAAGCGTCGCCACATCCGCGTCCGCAAGCACATCTCCGGTTCGCCGGAGCGTCCGCGCTTGGTTGTGACGCGTTCCAACCGCCACATGGTGGCTCAGGTCATCGACGACATCGCGGGCCACACGCTCGCGTCGGCGTCGACCCTGGACGTCTCCATCCGTGGTGGCGAGGGCGACAAGAGCAGCCAGGCCAAGCAGGTCGGCGCCCTGGTCGCTGAGCGTGCCAAGGCCGCAGGCGTCGAGGCCGTCGTGTTTGACCGCGGTGGTAACCAGTACGCCGGGCGGATTGCCGCTCTGGCTGACGCCGCCCGTGAAGCCGGGCTGAAGTTCTAAGCCCCGGTTCCTACGCACAGCGGACGTAACAGAGAGAGGTAAATCCAATGGCTGGACCCCAGCGCCGCGGAAGCGGTGCCGGTGGCGGCGAGCGGCGGGACCGGAAGGGCCGTGACGGCGGCGCAGCTGCCGCCGAGAAGACCGCGTACGTCGAGCGCGTCGTCGCGATCAACCGTGTCGCCAAGGTTGTGAAGGGTGGTCGTCGCTTCAGCTTCACCGCGCTGGTCGTGGTGGGCGATGGTGACGGCACCGTCGGTGTCGGTTACGGCAAGGCCAAGGAAGTTCCCGCGGCCATTGCCAAGGGCGTGGAAGAAGCCAAGAAGAACTTCTTCAAGGTTCCGCGTATCCAGGGCACCATCCCTCACCCGATCCAGGGCGAGAAGGCTGCGGGCGTCGTTCTGCTCAAGCCTGCTTCCCCCGGTACCGGTGTTATCGCCGGTGGCCCGGTGCGCGCCGTTCTGGAGTGCGCCGGCGTTCACGACATCCTGTCGAAGTCGCTCGGTTCGTCGAACCCGATCAACATCGTGCACGCGACCGTGGCGGCCCTTCAGGGCCTGCAGCGTCCCGAGGAGATCGCGGCTCGCCGTGGTCTGCCCCTCGAGGACGTCGCCCCCGCGGCTCTGCTTCGTGCTCGTGCGGGAGCGGGTGCGTAATGGCCCGTCTCAAGATCACGCAGACGAAGTCGTACATCGGCAGCAAGCAGAACCACCGCGACACCCTGCGTTCGCTCGGGCTCAAGCGCCTGCACGACGTGGTTGTCAAGGAGGACCGCCCCGAGTTCCGCGGAATGGTTCACACCGTCCGCCACCTCGTGACGGTTGAGGAGGTCGACTGACATGGCGGAGAACAAGCCGCTGAAGGCGCATGACCTCCGGCCTGCCCCGGGTGCCAAGACCGCCAAGACCCGTGTGGGTCGTGGTGAGGCATCCAAGGGTAAGACCGCTGGTCGTGGTACCAAGGGCACCAAGGCCCGTTACCAGGTTCCGGAGCGCTTCGAGGGTGGCCAGATGCCCCTCCACATGCGTCTCCCGAAGCTCAAGGGCTTCAAGAACCCGTTCCGCACCGAGTACCAGGTCGTGAACCTGGACAAGCTCGCGACGCTCTACCCCGAGGGTGGAGAGGTCACGGTGGCCGATCTGGTCGCCAAGGGCGCTGTGCGTAACAACCACCTCGTCAAGGTCCTCGGACAGGGCGAGATCTCCGTGGCACTGCAGGTTTCGGTTGACGCCGTTTCCGGCTCCGCCAAGGAGAAGATTGCCGCTGCCGGCGGCACCGTCACCGAGCTCGTCTGAGACAACTCGGACCATTCGGTGGCCTGAACATCCGACCGGGGATGCCTCTCATATGGGGCATCCCCGGTTGGTCGTTCCTAGGGGGGCATGTACGCCGGTAAGGTGGCGTCCGTTGCTGTGATATCCCCCTGGGCGCAAGCGTCCGGGGACCTTTGACTGTTACGTATTCGTCGATCCTCAAGACCGTCACCTCTACGCATTGCGCGGGGGTCGCAGGAGGCACCGTGCTCACCGCGTTCGCCCGGGCGTTCAAGACGCCCGACCTGCGCAAGAAGCTGTTCTTCACGCTCGGCATCATCGTGCTCTACCGGCTCGGGGCACACATCCCTGTACCGGGAGTGAGCTACGAGAACGTCCAGACCTGTGTTGATCAGGCAAGTAAGGGCAACAACAGCCTCTTCGGCCTGGTGAACATGTTCAGCGGTGGTGCACTGCTGCAGATCACGATCTTCGCGCTCGGCATCATGCCGTACATCACGGCCAGCATCATTCTTCAGCTGCTGACCGTGGTGATTCCCCGACTCGAGGCGCTCAAGAAGGAGGGGCAGTCCGGCCAGGCCAAGATCACGCAGTACACGCGTTATCTGACGGTCGCACTCGCCATCCTGCAGGGCACGGGCCTGGTGGCCACCGCACGCAGCGGTGCGCTCTTCAGCGGCTGCCCCGTCGCCGACCAGATCGTTCCCAACCAGTCGATGTTCACCACGGTCGTCATGGTCATCACGATGACCGCCGGCACCGCCGCCGTCATGTGGCTCGGTGAGCTCATCACCGACCGCGGCATCGGCAACGGCATGTCGATCCTGATGTTCATCTCGATCGCCGCCAGCTTCCCCGGCGCCCTGTGGGCCATCAAGACGAGCGGCAAGCTCGCGGACGGCTGGATCGAGTTCGGCACCGTCATCCTGATCGGCTTCGTGATGGTGGCCCTCGTCGTCTTCGTCGAGCAGGCCCAGCGCCGCATCCCGGTGCAGTACGCGAAGCGCATGATCGGACGCCGGTCGTACGGTGGTACGTCCACCTACATCCCGCTGAAGGTGAACCAGGCGGGTGTGATCCCCGTCATCTTCGCTTCTTCGCTGCTCTACATCCCGGCCCTGATCGTCCAGTTCTCCAACTCCACCGCGGGCTGGGCGACCTGGATCCAGGACCACTTCGTCAAGGGCACGCACCCGTACTACTTGACGACGTACTTCCTGTTGATCGTCTTCTTCGCCTTCTTCTACGTGGCGATTTCGTTCAACCCCGAGGAAGTCGCCGACAACATGAAGAAGTATGGTGGCTTCGTCCCGGGTATCCGGGCCGGTCGACCTACTGCCGAGTACCTGAGCTACGTGCTCAACAGGATCACTTGGCCGGGATCGCTGTACCTGGGTCTGATCGCTCTTGTGCCGACGATGGCGTTGGCGGGCTTCGGTGGCGCGAACCAGAACTTCCCGTTCGGCGGGACGAGCATCCTGATCATCGTGGGTGTGGGTCTGGAGACCGTGAAGCAGATCGAGAGTCAGCTCCAGCAGCGCAATTACGAAGGGTTCCTCCGCTGATGCGAATCGTCCTCGTCGGCCCGCCGGGTGCCGGCAAGGGAACGCAGGCTGCGTACCTTGCCAAGAACCTGTCGATTCCGCACATCTCCACGGGCGACCTCTTCCGCGCCAACATCAGCCAGGGCACCGACCTTGGCAAGCAGGCCCGCGCCTACATGGACGAGGGCCAGTTGGTACCGGACGAGGTCACGATCGGGATGGCCAAGGACCGCATGTCCCAGCCGGACGCGGTCAACGGCTTCCTGCTCGACGGCTTCCCGCGCAACGTGGGTCAGGCCGAGGCTCTCGATGTGATGCTCAAGGACGAGGGCGTAAAGCTGGACGCGGTACTCGACCTCGAGGTCCCCGAGGACGAGGTCGTGAAGCGGATCGCGGGCCGCCGGGTCTGCCGCAACGAGAGCGCGCACGTGTTCCACGTGACGTACAACCCGCCGAAGACCGAGGGTGTCTGCGACACCTGTGGCGGCGAGCTGTACCAGCGCGACGACGACAGCGAAGAGACGGTCCGCACCCGGCTCGAGGTCTACCACACGCAGACCGAGCCGATCATCGACTACTACAGGGCGCAGAACCTGGTGGTCACCATCTCCGCGCTCGGCAAGGTCACCGATGTGACCGAGCGGGCCATGGAGGCTCTGAAGTCCGACAAGGGCTGAGAGCACACCCGTAGTACTTGCAGTGCAGTCGGGGGGGGGGGGGCGCGGGGGGGCCCGCCCCCCCCGGCCGCATCTGATCGCGATGGTCCACGAACGGGGACTGACGGAACGGATGTT
>NZ_JBEOVJ010000131.1:0-13254 GCF_040295435.1 Streptomyces sp. NPDC002809 | reverse complement strand
CAGACGTCCCCGGGTGACAATCTGTCGGCCTTGGTGACAACTACCGCGCTTCGGCTCAATGCCGCATCAACGAACCACCACGTGAGACATCCTCTAAAGATGGACTGGTTGGTTAGTGTCAGTCCATTTCATCCAGGAGATCTCTGATGACAGACCTCTGTGGACGGGAGGCATCCGGTGCCAGTTCCGCCAGGAGTTCCACAGTCGTAGACATCCATTCGGGATCACCGAGACGGGCTGCTGCACCCTTTTCGACCGTTTGCCGTAGAAGTTCGCCTACTAGCTTGATGTGGCGCCGTGGATATTTTCGCGAATGATGGTCAAAATCGGCGGACCAGTCCTCGTATGGATGGCGCAATGTCGCAGCGACGCTGGCACCACCACTTGCCGTGTATCCGGCACCTGAAAGGTTTGCGAGAATCTTCGCTGTTCGCGCAAGGCATTTCGAGCTGGCAACTTTACCTGGTTGGGCCGCCAGGTCGAAGTTCATCAAGCGCGACCAGGCGATGGTCTCACGATCGACTCCGTCGACGCGATGCACGAGCCCCTCTGGCGCCAGCGCTAGGTGCTCCCCCGACGAGTCACCGATAACCCAAACATCTTGCACAAACTCCAGTGGGCCCATTTCGCTATACATGATCGCCCACAAACTGCCATGCGGCCCCAAAGCTTGCCACATGCCCCTTCGTGATGTTCTTCTCAAGTCGACTCAAGACTTGCCTCATACCCGTTGAGAATGCCGCCGGAATTTCCATAAACTTGGTGAATGTGCAGGCTACGATAGCTCCGTAGTCGAGAACGGTTCCCCGACGCTTGACCGTTCCGTCGCACGCTTGGCTGCCGCCTCGCTCAACGGTAGATTCTTTGGTGTTCTCCCACCCATCACTAAAGTTCCCCTTCACGATACTACCGGAGATGCCGCCCTTTTGGGGGCGTTTCTTATCTGCAGCATTCTTCGCAGCGGCAATTGCGGCACGCGGTTTCGCAAGGCGTCAGCTTGCTGATTAGTCTTTTTGTCCGGGAAAGTAAAGACTTTTCCGCCCTCGCTGGCGTAGGGGCTGAGATTCCACCGGAGGTGTTTTCCACTGGAATGAGAGCGCGGACGAGAGGCATCGCGAGTCACAGCCTCAGTTGTGGGTGCCTTCGAGTGACCATCCGGTCGGAATCTGGACGACCGAACTCTGATCTGCGACCTGGTGGGAGAGTCGGCACCCAGGCGACGCACTACTGAAGCAAGATCATCTTGCGTAGGAGTTCAAATCCGGCCCGACCGTAGAGCTGCCGCTTGATCTTCTTGATGCGATTCACGGCACCCTCGATGCTGCCCGAGCTCCAGTCCAGAGTGAGCCCGGCAATCACGGCGTCCAGGTCTCGGCACAGATGGAGTGCGAATCCGGTGAGTCCGGGCAGCCGGCTGGCATCGACTGCGTCGATCCAGGTGGGGAGCGTGGCGCCGAGGCGGTCGGTGAGTATCTCGCCGAAGTCGCGGACGTGTCCTGCAGCCGTGTCCAGTTCGGGACAGCGGGCCAGGACGTGCTTCAGACCGGCCCGATCTTCTTCGGTCAGGGCCGTGGGATGTCGGGTGATCCAGCCGGTCACCTGCCGTACCGTCGGCGGCCGTGGCGGTGCCGCGGACGGAGCCCCGCGCAAGGTGGCGATGTGGGCTCGGACCATGCCGTAGGTGACGGGAGCCCGTTCGGCGACCAGCTCGCCATGCAGCCGGGTGACGCTGGTGCATCCCTCGGCGAAGCGTTGCTCCAGGTAGGGCTTGTAGGGGTCCAGCCTGCTGGGCCGGGGGCGGTTGTCGCGGATGGTCTCCTGCCAGCGTGCGGCGGCCGCGTACCGGAGCACGGTGTTCAGCCCCCAGCCCAGGTGCCGGGCGATTGCCCGGCGGGAGTGACCCTGGGCGAGCATCTCGTGGACCAGGGCGTGTGCGGCCTTCTTCCGTTCGGCCCGCCGGCCGACGGGCTCCGCGCTGTTCTGCGGCTGGCCGGAAACCCGTCCGGGGGCTTCCGGCTGCATGCCGCTGGGCATCGGGTTGCGCAGGCAGTCGCGGTGGGCGGCGACGCAGGTTTCCACGGCCCGGCCCAGGCCCTGCCACAGATGGAAACGGTCGGCGACCTGCAGGGCGTCGGGGGCTCCGCGTCGGGCACCCTCGGCGTAGGCACCCGCCCTGTCCCGGCAGATGACCTCCACACCGGGGTGGCGGTTCAGCCAGGCGGCCAGCGGCCCGGCTTCCCGGGTCGGGAGCACATCGACCACCCGGTGACCTTCGACGCTGGTCAAGACGGTGGAGTAGCTCTGGCCGCGGCGGATCGCAAAGTCGTCCACGCCCAGCACCCGCGGCGTGCTGAACTGTGGATCGGGCAGTGCCATGACCCTGCGCAGTAGAGTCATCCGTCCCGCGCCGAAGCCCAGCTGGGCCGCCAGTCGAGCGCCGGCCCGCCCCGCCAGAGCGAGCCCCACCTGCCCAAGTGCGTGGTTGAGCCGCGTGGTGAACCGCGCGTGCGGGACAGTCAGCCGGGAGAACGGCTCGGCGAAGGTCCGGCGCGGGCAGTCCGCGAACCCGCAGATGAAGCGTCGAACCGTCAGACGGATCACAAAACCCTGGTCAGCAAGTGGAAGGTCCCTCAGCCTGCGCTTGTAACGGTCGTGGACTCGGCCCGAGAAGCGGCCGCAATCCGGACAGGTGGCGCCGCCTGCACGGCCTCTCGCCACCACCTCGACCGCGCCGAACGCGGCCGTGACCGCCTCGACCTCCACCTCGTCGATCTCCTCGAACACCAGCGAGTCCCAGAACAGCACGTCGGTCTGCATACCCAGCACCATCACCGCCCACCGCCGACCACAGCGGCGAACGGAATGCACCTGAGGGAGCGTCACCTCCGGTCGTCAGGCGACAAGGCGTACGCCGTCTCGTACGAGCCAGGCCCTCGCAATCGAACAACGATGTCACGCTCCGCGACGACTCCCCAAGATCTGTGCCAGAACCCATTTCTCGTGGACATCCACGAGCCTCAAGATCGCCAACTGCTGCCCAAACCGGCCGACAAACGCTGTTGCTTGAAGTGAACGAAGCCAACAGGTGACCTGCTGGAACTCCTGGATGCGCTGGTCGCTGTTCTCCCTGATCGCGTCCGTGTCGGCGTACGCGTGAGCGCGCATAGCCGCGTACGGATGAAGGTACAGAGTTCTTGATGAGCTGAGCGCTGGCCCCTACTGGCGAATGCGGCTGTTGAGACTCGCGCAACGCCCGAGGGGCTGAGGGTGTGCCGACAGGGTCCGCTACCGCTGACAGCGCCTGGTCCCATGCCCGTGCCACGGCACCGCCGCCGGACCCAGTCGCCGCGAATGACGCCTACGGGCCGTCCCATACGACCGGCAGCCTTCCGAAGCTGCGGGGGCGGGTGCCGTCTGTACTCGCTGCGGCGCCGGAGCTCTCAGGAGCGCTGCGGATTGTTGGTGCTGCGGCCGTAGCGGGCGAGCATCGTCGTGACCGCCTCGTCGACGGCGTAGCTGACGTCGGCAGGTGCAGGGCTCCAGTCGGCGAGCAGCATCCGCGGCCACAGGACGTAGTTGGCGATCATGCCGAGGAACTGGTTGGTGGCGCTCTCTGCGTCAGGTACCACTGCAGTGCCCGCGGTGTGCTGGGCTTCCAGGTAGTGCTGGACGGAGATGAAGTAGGGCAGTTTGCCCAGTTCGAACTGAGTTCGTCCCAGTTCCGGGAAGCGCGGCAGTTCGGCGATGACGATGCGGAAGAGGGCTGCCATCGCGGGCCGGCCGATCAGGTCGGCGTACTGGCGGCCGATCGCGCTCAGGTCGGCGCCCAGGTCACCGGGCTGCGTCGCGGGCTCCGCCGGGTCGGGTCCGCCGTCCCAGTACTCGGTGACGATGGCCTCGAAGAGCGCCGCCTTGGTGGGGAACTGCTTGAACAGCGTGGACTTCGAGACGGCCGCTTCCTCAGCGATCTTCGCCAGCGAGGTCCCGTCGTATCCCCGCTCCAGGAACAGCTTTGTGGCCGCGGCGGTGATCGCCTCGCGCTTGCGCTGAGCGAGTCGTTGATGGTGGGCGGAGAGTCCTGCGGTCATGGGCCCAGTATGCCCCATCACGAGGCGAGTCACTTGACTCACCACTGTGCGGATGTTTATGTGGAGAGGGAGGCGAGTCACTCGACTCGTATTCGTTCGGTGGGAGCAACCCCCGCCGGCGCCGTCCCGTCCCCGCATGGAGGAGCACTCATGAAGTCAGGCAAGATCGCACTGGTGACCGGCGGCAATCGCGGGCTGGGCCGGGCCACGGCCCAGGCGCTGGCCCGGCACGGACTGCGCGTCATCGTCACCTACCGCGGCGACGCGCAGGAGGCCGAGGAGACGGTCAAGGACTTCCAGGAAACCGGCGCCACGGCTGCCGCACTGCGGCTGGACGTCATGGACGTAGCCTCCTTTCCCGCCTTCGTCTCCCACCTGGCCGCGCAACTGGAACGCTGGGAGGCGACCCGGCTGGACGTCCTGGTCAACAATGCCGGGATCGGGCTGTTCGGACCGCTGGAAGCGGTCACGGTCGACGACTACGACGCGATGATGGACACCAACGTGCGCGGCACGTTCTTCCTCATCCAGGCGCTTGCGCCCGTACTGGCCGAAGGGGGGCGGATCATCAACGTCTCGTCCTCCCTGAGCCGCCACACCAGTGCCGGCACGTCGGTCTACTCGGCCTCCAAGGCGGCGGTCGAGGTCCTCAGCCGGACACTGGCCGTGGAGCTGGGGGCGCGCAAGATCCGCGTCAACGCCATCGCGCCGGGGCCGACCGCCACCGACTTCAACGGCGGCGCCATGCGGGACGACGCGCAGATGCGCGAGGGCCTGAGCGCGCAGACCGCGCTCGGCCGCGTCGGCGAACCGCAGGAGATCGGCGACGCCATCGCTGCGCTGGCCTCCGAGGACCTGCGATGGGTCACCGCCCAGCGCCTCGAAGTGTCCGGCGGCGCCCTGCTGTAACGACCCCCGTCCACACCATGTGCCCCGCCCCTCGCTTGGCAGAACCGGGAGAGGCCCGTCGCGGTCACCGGTCTGATTGAAGTAGCGCAGATCCACGACCCTGTCGTCTCGCATGGCAACGAGAGCCAGTCGGCTGCTACTTGCTCTGCACGTTCATCCGTACTTACCTCTGCACATACGCGAGTACGCCGACAGTCCGCCGTCCTCGCCCTCACGACCGCCGCCACGACCACCGCCGACCCTGCCGGACCAGCCCGTCTCATCCCGCTGACCTGCCCCGAACTCGTGAGGATCCTCCGAACCTTCGTCCTCACGCCACCCCCACGGGACACCGGACACGTCCTGCACTGGATGGCCTGGCGGCGCCACCATCAAGCCGTCGCACAAGCCTGCCACCAGCAGTGACACGCTCTCCATGATCAACCATGATCAGAACTACAGCTGCCATGTCTGTCAGTCGTGCGCGGCTGGCGTTCACGTGATGGTAGGCGGAGAGGTGTTGCGTCGCACACGGAGTGCTCGAGGTGCACTTGATCAATGTCGAGATCTCGTGGCCCGCAGAGTGGTGCCCTGCCTTCATGCCTACGGCCGGCCGCGATCACCCGAACGAGACTCCCGTTCGACGCCCACCCCTCAAGATCGGAACGACAACAGCCTCTTAACGTTGGGGTACTCGTCAGTACCTTCACTCAGGCCGCCTACCGCGAGGCAAAATAGAGGAGGCATGCCAAGGTTCAGTGCGTTGTGGCAAAGGGAGTCCCTGTTCGATGAGCAGGGGCTTCTTCGTGTGCGGGGCATTTTTGAGACGGGGTAGGGGCAGGCAGGGGACGCTTCGGGGGCCTCAAGTTCGGTGACGACCACGTCCACTCCTTCATGTCCTACGGCCTACCGCTGCCCAGCGGGTCCTTCACCCCAGGCAAGAAGCTGCTGACCGGCGCCACCGAGAAACGCATCATGACCGCGTTCGACGAGGTGTACGCCGATGTCCCCGCGAACGAACGACCGGCAGTCCTCAAGAGCTCCTCCTGCGGCCGGTCGGTCGAACGCGGTAGCCACATCCCCGACTACAACGGCCACTACGACCTGCCCCAGACCAACTGCCGCCTGCGCTGCCCCACCGCCCAGCACGACGTGTGCGCGGCCAGCCAGACCCCTGACGAAGAGACCGTCCGCCAGCTCCTGGCCCGCATCGACCGGGAAGGAACGCCGGTCGACATCACCACCTCCACCATCGTCGTCCACGCCGACCTCAGCCCGTTCGAGCGCATGTTCCTGCGCCAGAACCTCCTCCACCCCGTCCACACGGCCCGCCAGGCCGCCGACCTCGTCGCCGAAAGGCTCTCCGCATGACCGCCCTCCCCGCAGCGCGCACCTACCTGCCGCTGGCCCAGTCCCCGCTACTCACCGGCCGTACGTACCGTGCGGACGCCGAACTCGCCATCCGGCTAGCTCACCAGGCATTACCCGACCCGGCCACCATCCGCTCCCTTCTCAACGTTCGCGCCCCGAGGCTGCCGACCAGATCACCGCCGCCCTGGAAGCCCGGACCGACCTGCCCCCCGCGGCACTCGCCCTGCTGGTCGCCCACCGCCCAGCGTCCAAGCCGGCCACGTCCCGGCTCAAGAACCTGCTCTTCCCCGGCCCGGCCGCTGGGTGCCACACCTTCGCCCGCACGATGGCCCAGCTCGCCCACCGCCCCAAAACGATCGACCACCCGTTCCTGGCCAGCCCCCGCTTCGCCGAAGCCGCCGCCACCGTGAACCCCCAGGCGCTGAACGACCTCCTCGCGCCCCTGCTCGCCGCCCCCGTCCTGACCGAACCTGCCGACGCGGCCCTGGGCGCCCTCATCCAGGCGCGCAGCGCGGCACAGATCCCGGAGAATGACCTCGACCAGGCCGCCGCCCGTGCGAGAGAACGCACACGGAGCAACCGGATCGGCACCGAACTCGCCGCCCTGATGGGAATCCCCGAAATTCCTCAAGGTCGCTCACCATACCCACTCGGTTGCCCGCTCTACCAAGGACCGGATTCGCCAAGCCGGCTGAGGGTTCGCCGTTCCGGCAATTCGGATGCGTCGAGCGGATCGAGGGTCTAGCATCCGCTGAAGAACAGGGGCTGGGGGCATCATGGTGACCGACGCTGACCTGCGGCATCTGCGCCGCTGCGTGGAACTGGCGACCGAGGCGCTGGAAGTGGGCGACGAGCCGTTCGGCTCCGTGCTCGTCGCCGCGGACGGGACCGTCCTCGCCGAGGGCCACAACCGTGTGGCCTCGGGCGACCGGACCCGCCATCCGGAGTTCGAGCTGGCGCGGTGGGCCGCGGCGAAGATGTCCCCCGGGGAACGAGCGGCGGCGACCGTCTTCACCTCTGGTGAGCACTGCCCGATGTGCGCCGCCGCGCATGGCTGGGTCGGGCTGGGGCGCATCGTGTACGTGAGCTCCTCCGAGCAACTGGCAGCCTGGCTCGCCGAGTTGGAGATTCCAGCGCCTCCCGTGCGGACCCTGCCGATCCGGGATATTGTCCCTGACCTCGTGGTGGAGGGCCCGATTCCCGGCCTCGCGGAGCAGGTGCGCGACCTACACCACCGCTTTCACCGCGCATCCTGAGCGCAACAACGCGGTTCGGGCCGGGGTGAGCACCACGGGACTCATCAGGCGCGCCGACGGCATCGGCCCGCGCGACGGGCTTCTCTTGCGCTGACCGTTCATCCCGATCCAAGTGCGGGGCTTGTCAGGCAAAGCCGGGCCGGTAGTGTCCAACCGCAGGCCAGTCCACTGTCGGGTGGGGCATCAAAGTGAGCAGGTCTGTCCACCCTCTGAGCGCGGGGTGGGGAATTTCAAGGAGCCTCATCAGCCCGCCGCGAGGAAACGATCGCCGCGCTCGCCCAGCACACCGGCGGCCTCACCCTGGCCGCCACCCTCTGGTTCGACGCGCTCGCCGAGGCCGCCGACACCCCGCAGAACCCCGGACGCGCCCTGGCCACAGCCCTCCTTGCCCCGCGCACGCTCGCCGCCGACGCGGTGCCCGACTGCCCCTGGCCCGCCGTCCAGGCCCGCTGGCAGCAGCTTCGAGCCGCCGCTCGCTCCGCGAGTCGGCACTCCCAGGTCTGGTCACCGGCCTGGCAGAAGGCCGCCACCACCACAGACGGCTCCACCTGGGACCCCAGCCAACGAGCACTGATCGCCGGCTACGACCTTCTCGCCGAGCACGTCCGAACCCACTACACCGAGGGCCCCACTCCCACCCCCGAGCGGTGCTGGGCCTCCGACCCGACAGGTCGTGCCCTGCTGCACACCATCGCGGACCACCTCACCGGACACCTCGGTCACAGCCCGCTGCCACACTTCGACGACGCCCTGCTCATCACCTTCGTCCAAGCCCACGCCAAGAACAGCCGGCACAAGATCCCCGGAGCCCTGCACATCCACGGCCTGATCGCCGCGCTCAAGGCAGCCCGCTCGAAGGCCGCTCTCCTCACCCTCACCCAGACACCCGACGTCGGCATCGTCATCCCCATGCGCTCCGAAACCGGACGGCTCGCGCCCGCCTCACCCGACAACCCCGACGGACTCGACGCCCTGGCCGCAAAGACCGCACAGCTCGCGTGGCTCCTCGAAACCCGCCCCGATGCCCGCGCGCACCTGCTGCTCATCGACGAGGCCCCCGACAGCGCCTCCGCACAGGCCGCCGAGGAACTGACCGGCCCCCACCCCCGGATCAGCATCACCATCGCGCACCGAGCGGCAGTGACCAGCAGCAAGGGCGGAGCGGTCCTGTGGGGCCTCAACCAGCTGCACGCCGCCGGCCACGCCACCCTCGCCTACACCGACCTCGACCTCACCTACCCCCTCGACCAACTCGGCCTGCACCTCGAAGCACTGACCCACCCCCGTGCCGGGGCGGTCATCGGGTCGCGCCGCAGGCCCGACTCGCACGGCTACTACCCGCCTGCCGGCCCCACGCCGGCCACCCTGCTCTACACGCAGGCGGCCAATGAACTCCTCGGCCTCAACGTCACGGACCCCCACGTCGGGAACTCGTTGCTGACGACGAATCCGTCGAACTCGGCAGGTACTACGGTGATCGGACCTTCCCATGCCGTCAGTTTTCGCATCACGACCTGGCCAACGCGCAGCACATTCATTGCCGTGTACTCTGTATCTGCGCCGTAGAGTTCGCCCTTGTCAATGAGCCTTTTCAGTGTGGCCACCGATCGAGTGACGGGGCTGTAGGCGTGGGCGGGGCCGCGACGCACAAGGCTCCCGTACCGTTGAGGGAGCAGTCGTCACCCGCGAGCGTGACCGCCGCTGCAAGCTCTCACCGCACCAACGGGCTGTCGTCACACTCGAGTACCTGCACCGTCACGACACTCTCACCCCGCATCGCCGTCGCCCCCGGGATGGCTGCGGCCAGTATGGGACAGCCTCTTGCGGGAGAAGCGCGCCGCACCTGTGTACCAATCTGGTGCCGATGCCCCAGATCGCAGGGGTGATGCGGGTGTCCACACGGGATGATCACCTTGTTCTGTACACCTGCTTGGCTTCTGAGTGCACTTCGGGGGACCTCTTGTACCGCTTGACCCGCCGCACTGGCAGTGCTCTGACTGCCGTCGCGCTGATTACCGGCATGGCATCCGCCTGTTCTGACTCGCCTCCGGCGTCCAAGGCTTCGCAGCCCGAGAGGGCGGCGAGCTCCACCGTGGCTCCCATAGTGCAGCCGCCCTCCCAGTCCGACAGGGAGCAGCTGAACCAGGAGGCCCGCGACTTGCTCAGCATGGCGGAGCGCCTGGAGTCGGACGAGGAGGGGTTGGTCTCGGCGGGAACCCTCGCAGTGCCCGGGCAGAACCTGGACGAGACCATCGAGTCCGGCACGGCCCTGCGGGTGGAGGTGGCGTGTGCAGGGGAGGGCTCGGTCACCTTCACGGTCTCCTCAGGCGCCGCCAGGACAGCTGAGCGCGTCGACTGCACGCAGCCGATGACGAAAGGGTTCGACTTCACTACGGCCGGGCCGAGTCTCGCGATCCAGGCGGACTCACCCGAGGAAGACGGGGTAGGCACTGCCTACATGGTGAGCCGCGTTTCCTGAATCGATCCGGCTGACGGCCCTGGTCTCGGATTCGGCGCACGTCCCGCAATTCGCGGAGCGGTTGTCCTGACCTGCTTGGCGAGTACCAGACTTGAGTACTGGTACTCACACCGTGCCGTGGTTCCGCCGGGAGCATGTGGATCACAAGATCCTTTGGGGAATCGATGAACTCTCGCACTCTGCTGCGTCTGATCTTTGCCAATACTGCTTCCGCCGTCTACCTGGGCCTCGTCGGGGCGTCCGTCGTGTTCGAAGGGGTGGCCGCACTGGTCTCCGATCCCGGCATCGTCGAGATCTGGCCCTTCCTTCTCACCGCCCCGTGCTCCCTGCTGGCAGCGGGGGCAGTCGGTGCGATCGGGGGCATACACGCATCCGTCTGGTTCTTGGTCGGCGGGGTTGTCGTCAGCGCGTTGGTCCAGTCGTTCGCTCTTGGAGCGCTCGTGGAGACCCTGCGCGGCCGCCGACGAGGGGCCACGCGGCCGAGTCGAGGCTGAACGGTCGGGTGACGGCGGTGAGGCCGCAACGCACGAGGCACCCATGCCGTTGAGGGAGATGTTCGAAGTCTCAACTCATCAGTGCTGGTGCCTCGTTGGTTCCCTATCCTGCCGCACTCGACCTGCCTCATGCGCTGGTCGAGTGGGTCACGATGCTCATCGTCACCCGCGAGGGTGAACGCCGCTGCAAACTCCCGCCGCACCAACGCGCGCTCGTCGCTCTGGTGTACCTGCGCAAGCACGACACCCTGGCCCAGATCGCCGCGGCCTTCGGCATATCGGTCGGCACCGCCCACGCCTACACCACCGCGGTCATCGACCTCCTGGCCGACCGGTCCCCGGGCCTGCTGAAGGTCTTGCGTGAGACCGACCCGGAGTACGCCGACTACTCGCACAAGCACCGCCGCCACGGCGTGAACGTGCAGGTCGTGACCGACCCGGCCGGCCAGATCCTGTGGATCTCACCGGCCCTGCCCGGCCGGTGTCACGACCTGACCGCGGCCCGCACCAACCGGATCATCCGGATCTGCGAACGCCAGGGCGTCCCCATCCTGGCCGACCGCGCCTACACGGGCGCCGGCCCCTGGGTCACCACCGGACGCAGACGCCCACCCAACGGCCAGCTGACCCCGACAGAACGGACGGCTAACCGGGCACTGGCCACGTCCCGAGCTCCCGTCGAACGCGGAATGGCACGACTCAAGTCCTGGCGAATCTTCCGAAGATCGCGATGCAGCCCGAACCGCATGACGTCAATCGCCAAAGCCGTCCTCACCCTGGAGAGGCAACGCTGAAAACGCTCACTAACCGAACTCGCTCGCACCACACGAGGCCCCCCAGGAGAGCGCTGATGGGGCAGGACCGACACCAGCGGTCCGGTAACCTCGGCAATCTGATTACGCATCAGTAAGGTCAGCAAAGGGTCAGCAAGTGTTTGATCAGACCTGGTCACAGGTGCCAACACGTGCAACTGCCGACCGCCAGAGGAAGCGACCCACGGGAGGCACAACTGCGTCCCCCCGCCGGCACGGCGGGGGGACGCAGCGAGCGCACGCGGCAGGAAGCGCCGGAGAACACATCGCTCCAGGTCAGCGCACCCGTCCCCTCGGTTTCAGCGCCACCGGCGGCAGTTCGGGAGCAGACAGCCGGTCGCCGTCGTAGCCGTTAACCTCACCGAAGCGGGAGCCCTCCGCCCACGCCTGCCGGGCCTCCTCAATTTCCTCGTGGGAACGCCCGATGAAGTTCCACCACATGACGATCTCCTCCTCGAAGGGCTCACCTCCCAGGAGCATCAGCCCCGCATCGGACTCCGCGCGCAGGGGAAGCTCCGTGCGGCCGCAGCCGAGATAGAGCATCGAGCCGGGCAGGACGGGGACGCCGTCGACCTCCGCCTCTCCGGACATCGACAGCACGGCGTACTCGAAGTCGGGGTCCAGCGGGAGGCGCGCTTCGGCTCCGCGGCTCAGGGCGAGGTCGGCGCCCACGATCGGGGTGTACGCGGTGCCGGGCGAGGTGGCGCCGTCGAGGGTGCCGAGGATCACGGTGGCCGCGAGGCCGGGGGCTGTGACGGTCGGCAGGTCCGTGTGGTGCTGGAAGTGGGGTTCGACGTGGCGGTGGGCATCGGGGAGGGCGACCCAGAGCTGCGCGCCGTGCAGCATCGCGACGTGCGGCCTGGGGCTCTCCTCGGAGTGACTGATGGCGCGGCCGGAGGTCATCAGGCCGAGTTCGCGTGGGCGGATCGTCTCCAGACTGCCCAGGCTGTCGCGGTGCAGGACCTCGCCCTCATGGAGCCAGCTGACCGTCTGCAGGCCCATATGGGGGTGGGGCGGCACCTGCATCCCGGGTTCATCGGCGATGTCGTCGGGGCCGTAGTGGTCGACGAAGGCCCAGGCCCCGACCATGCGACGGCCCAGATTGGGCAGCAGTCTGCGGACCTCGGTGGACTCGCCGAGCTGGACATGGCGCGGGGTGAGGAGTTCACGTACGGGTTCGGCGACGACGAAGCCCCGCCCTCCACAGACGGAGAGTGCGGCCTGGCGATCGAGATTGCTCATGACGCTCAACCTATTCCCGTGCGGCTCCACGCGGGCAGCACCCACGCCGAATATTTAGTGGAATGTTAAACCATCAGTGGGTGTTGTGGCGTGTGGACGCGTACGGGAACGGCCCGGCGGACACCATGGACCGAGGAGGTCACATGAGCGACACCTACTACGAGTTCGGTACCGCTGCCGAGCGCTGGGACCGTGCGCAGTTCTTCTTCGGGTCGAAGGAGTACACGATCGCGGCCCGGATTCTGGGGGGACTCGTCGAGGAGGTGCCGGAGCAGGTCGCGCCTCGGTTGCTGCTGGCCCGGGCCTACTACCACTCGGCTCGGCTCGTCCGGGCGGAGACCGAACTGCGCGCGGTGCTGGAACTCGACCCCGTCGAGGAGTACGCACGGCTGATGCTCGGCCGCACGCTGGAGCGTCAGGGCCGGCAGGCCGAGGCCGACACGCAGTTGCGAATGGCCGCCGCACTGTCCGGGGACTTCACCCCGACCGGTGGTGCCTGACCGGGTCACGCAGCGGGGGGCCCCCCCAGTTCACCGTGGGGGCCCGGCGCGCGCTGGTAAAAGACCACGGCGCCAACCGCCCCAGGCACACCCAGGCGGGAAGAGCGGACCTAGAACGCGTGGG
>NZ_JBEOVJ010000130.1:0-13271 GCF_040295435.1 Streptomyces sp. NPDC002809 | reverse complement strand
CGGGCGTGGGCGCGAGGCTCACTCGCCCGCCGCGCGCTTAGCTTTACCCAAAGGACCGCGGTCGTGCGCACACCCCCGCCCCCCCCCCCCCGCCCTCTTTCGTCGGTGCGCTGCTCGTCTTGGCCGGTGCGCTGCTCGTCGGTGCGCTGTCCCCCGGTGCACTGCCCCTCGGATCAGATACGGACCTGAACGGCGCGGGCCAGCCGGTCGTGGAGTCCGCGGCCGTCGCGGTCCCAGACCAGGGCCGGGATCACCAGGCACAGCAGCACGCTGCGCACCAGCACCCGTCCGGTCCCCAGGCGCCCGCCGCCCTCGGCGACGACCTTGATGCCCAGCAGGCGCTTGCCCGGCGTACAGCCGATGGTGCCGACGGTGAGCACACTCAGTACGAGGAAGATGCCGAGCGCCCAGTTGCCCGTCGCCTGCTGGTCACCGCGAGCGAACAGCCCGTATGCGATCAGCATGCACAGGGCCCAGTCGACGAAGATCGCGCCGAAGCGCCGGCCGAGCGGCGCCATGGCGCCCGGCCCCTGCTCGGGAAGCCCGAGCCGCTTGCCCCGGTGCCCGAAGTCGGCGCCCATCTCCTCGGCGGCCGCACGCGGCCCGGAGAGCCACGATCCGATTGCTTGCCTATTGTCCACCCGACCACGGTACTGCGCCCGTCCGCGGCCCCTGCCGGGCGGGGGCCGCCACGGCCCGGGACACCGCACCGAAACCGGCCCGGAACGTGCCGGGAACCGGCCGTCGTACGGGTGACGAGGTGCCGCTCACACCCGGCTCGGTTAACTTCGGCGAAACAAATGGGTCATGCTTGAGAAATCCGGTCTGCCTATGGTCGGGTCCAGCGTGTGCCACCGCACTGGCCACACAACGAGCTGCAACCCCGTCCCTCCCGGGCCGGGAGTAGGAGGAGTTGGATGTTCCAGAACGCCGACGACGTGAAGAAGTACATCGCCGACGAAGACGTCAAGTTCATCGACGTCCGGTTCTGCGACCTGCCCGGTGTGATGCAGCACTTCACCATCCCGGCAGCGGTCTTCGACCCGACCGAGGAGCTCGCCTTCGACGGCTCCTCGATCCGCGGCTTCCAGGCCATCCACGAGTCCGACATGGCGCTGCGCGCGGACCTGTCGACCGCCCGTGTCGACCCCTTCCGCCGCGACAAGACCGTCAACATCAACTTCTTCATCCACGACCCGATCACCGGCGAGCAGTACAGCCGTGACCCGCGGAACGTGGCCAAGAAGGCCGAGGCCTACCTCGCCTCCACCGGCATCGCCGACACCGCGTACTTCGGCCCCGAGGCCGAGTTCTACGTGTTCGACAACGTCCGCTTCCAGACCTCGGCGAACGAGTCGTTCTACCACATCGACTCCGAGGCCGGCGCCTGGAACACCGGGTCGGAGGAGAACAACCGCGGCTACAAGGTCCGCTACAAGGGCGGCTACTTCCCGACCCCGCCGGTCGACCACTTCGCCGACCTGCGTGCCGAGATCTCCATGGAGCTGGACAAGAACGGCCTCCAGGTCGAGCGCCAGCACCACGAGGTCGGCACCGCCGGCCAGGCCGAGATCAACTACAAGTTCAACACGCTGCTCGCCGCGGCCGACGACCTGATGCTCTTCAAGTACATCGTGAAGAACGTCGCCTGGCGCAACGGCAAGACCGCGACCTTCATGCCGAAGCCGATCTTCGGTGACAACGGCTCGGGCATGCACGTCCACCAGTCCCTGTGGGCCGGCGGCGACCCGCTGTTCTACGACGAGCAGGGCTACGCGGGCCTCTCGGACATGGCGCGCTACTACATCGGCGGCATCCTGAAGCACGCCCCGTCGCTGCTGGCCTTCACCAACCCGACGGTGAACTCGTACCACCGTCTGGTCCCCGGCTTCGAGGCCCCGGTCAACATGGTGTACTCGCAGCGCAACCGCTCCGCCGCGATGCGCATCCCGATCACGGGTTCCAACCCGAAGGCCAAGCGCGTCGAGTTCCGCGCCCCGGACCCGTCGTCCAACCCGTACCTCGCCTTCTCGGCCCTCCTGATGGCCGGCCTGGACGGCGTCAAGAACAAGATCGAGCCGCCGGAGCCGATCGACAAGGACCTGTACGAGCTGGCTCCCGAGGAGCACGCCAACGTCCAGCAGGTCCCGACCTCCCTCCCGGCCGTGCTCGACGCCCTCGAGGCGGACCACGAGTACCTCCTGGCGGGCGGCGTCTTCACGTCCGACCTCATCGAGACGTGGATCGACTTCAAGCGCACGCACGAGATCGCCCCGATCCAGCTGCGCCCGCACCCGCACGAGTTCGAGCTGTACTTCGACCTCTAGACCGCGGGGTCAGGTGTACGACCTGAGCCGCGACATGTGAACAGGCCCCCGGGACCGGCGCTGGAATGCGCCGGTCCCGGGGGCGTTTGCGTGCCGGGCCCGCACGGCCGGGCGGGTGGCTCTCAGTGGGGCTCCTCGGTGACGCGGGAGTCGGTGAGGGTGAGTGCTCCGCCTGCCGCGACCAGGCCGACGACGACCGCCAGCACGGCGTAGGTGATCCGCTCCCCGTGGAAGAACGACGCCACCAGTGCGTCGCTCCAGGTCCCCGCGGGCAGCTGTGTGGTGACCAGCGCCGCGATCAGCGTGCCGACCACGGCGGTGCCGATGCTGCTTCCGACCTCCTGGGCGGTGTCGTTGAGCGCCGCGCCGATCGACGTGCGGTTGCTGGGCACCGCGTCGACGAGCGCGATGGCGCAGATCGTCATGACGGTGCGCAGCCCGACGGTCATCACGACCATGCAGACCGCGATGACGCCGTACCCGCGGTCGACGCCCCAGGACAGGCCCGCCAGCGATCCGGCCAGACAGGCCGCGCCGACCAGGCAGGCGATGCGGTGGCCGAACCGTGCCACGAGCCATTCGGACAGGGGGGTCGCGGCGATCATGGTCACGATGAGCGGCAGGTTCGCCAGGCCGGCCCGTACGGGGCTCCACCCGTAGGCGTACTGGAAGTGGAGGATCAGCCCGAACATCACGGCGGCCATCGCGATGGCCGTGCCGATCTGCGCGATGGCGGCGCCGCGCACGGTGCCGTTGGAGAAGAGGCGGAGATCCAGCATGGGCGATGAGCTGCGGCGCTCGTGCCACACGAACGCGATCCCCGCAGCCAGGGCGCCGATGAGCGAGGCGAGGGTGACCGCGGAGAGCCAGCCGTGCTCGACGCCGCTGGTCAGCGAGTAGCAGGCGAGGCCGATGGTGGCGACGCTCAGGGCGGCGCCCGGCAGGTCGAGCCTGTCGCGGGTCAGGTCCTGCGGCCGGTCCGCCGGGACGCCGAGACGGACGCCCATGGCCGCGATCAGGGCGATCGGGGCGTTGACGAGCAGGAGCCACTGCCACTCCACGTGCGCCAGGGCGGTGCCGCCCAGCAGCGGGCCGAGGACGAAGCCGGACATGCCGACGATGATCATCAGGGTCATCGCGCGCATCCGCAGCGCCTTGTCGTCGAACAGCCGGAAGACCAGCGAGTTGGTGATGGGGGCCATCGCCGCCGCCGCGATGCCCAGGCCGGCCCGCAGGGTGATGAGCTCACCCGCGGTGCCGACCGCGACGACACCCAGGCTCAGCAGGCCGAACACCGCCAGGCCGACCAGCAGCACACGTCGGCGCCCGAGCCGGTCGGCCATCGATCCAGCCGTCAGCAGCAGGCCGCCGAACGTCAGCGAGTACGCGCCGGTGACCCACTGGAGCGCGGTCGTGCCGCCGCCGAGGTCCCGGCCGATCGTGGGCAGTGCGATCGAGAGCAGCGTGTTGTCGACCATCTCGACGAAGAAGGCCAGGCAGAGTGCGGTCAGAGGAATCCATGCGGCGCGCAGGGACGGATAGGTGCGTGGCGCAGGGGGCGCGGTGGCGGTGGTGGTCATGGCGGGCCTCCTTTCGGAACGTCGTCGACTATCGAACGACGTTCGACCATAGAACGCGGTTCGATAAATGTGCAAGCTGTGATTGGATGGGCACCATGACAGGCCCACGATCCCGACCCGCCGACCGCCCCTCCCGAGGACGTCAGCGTGGATCGCACTCCATCGAGGCCGTTCTCACCGCGGCCGTGGCCCTGCTCGACGAAGCGGGCGCGCCGGCGCTGACCCTCCGCGCCCTCGCGGCCCGGCTCGGCACGGGCGTCGGCAGCATCTACTGGTACGTCTCGGGCAAGGACGACCTGCTCGAACGCGCCGTCGACCACGTGCTCGGCGGGGTGCTGACCGCTGTCGAAGGGCAGAACGACAGCGGTGACCCGATCGACGACCTGCGTGTGATGGCCGTCACGCTGTTCGACGCGGTCGTGGACCGGCCTTGGCTGGGTGCGCACTTCATGCGCAACATCAACGTCGAGGGCAACGCGTTGCGGCTCTACGAGGAGCTGGGGCAGCAGACGCTGCGGCTCGGCCTCACACCACGGCAGCGGTTCCACGCCGTGTCGGCGATCGTGGGCGTCGTGGTCGCCAACGCCGCCGACCTGGGACAGGAGCCGCCCCAGGAGGTGGTCGACGGCCTCGTGGGCCGCGACGAGTTCCTGGGGCGGTACGCCGAGACATGGCGTGCGCTCGACGCCGAGAAGTATCCGTTCGTGCACGACATCGTCGAAGAGTTCGACGGGCACGACGACAAGGAGCAGTTCCTGGCCGGACTGGAGCTGACCCTGGCGGGCCTCCGCCTCCAGGCCGGAACCTGAGGGCGGGGCGACCGTTCCCGTCCGCCACCGTTCCCGTCCGCCACCGAGCGGCCCGGCGGACTCGGCGGCTTCCGGGGGCTACGCGCTGTGCACGATCTGGATCAGGTTGCCGCAGGTGTCGTCCAGGACCGCGACGGTCACCGGCCCCACCTCCAGCGGCTCCTGGGTGAAGCGCACTCCGCGTTCACGCAGCCGGGCGAACTCCGCGGGGACGTCGTCCACGGCGAAGGAGGCGGCCGGGATGCCGTCCCTGACCAGAGCCGTCTTGTACGGCTTCACCGCGGGATGGCCGTCGGGCTCCAGCAGGAGTTCGGTCCCGTCGGGGTCGTCCGGTGAGACCACGGTCAGCCAGCGGTCCCGGCCCGCCGGGGCCTCGGCCTTCTTCACGAAGCCCAGTACGTCCGTGTAGAAGCGCAGTGCCTTGTCCTGGTCGTCGACGAAGACGCCGGTCAGATGGATCCTCATGTGCTGTTCTCCTGGGTCGGGGCATGGCCGTCGGTTACCGACGGCGGAGCGTACCGGCCCGGCGGACCACCGCGGACGTCCCGCGCCGTCAGTGCCGCAGCGCCGTGCCGACCTTCACCTCGACGTCCCCGTCGAGCTTGCGGTTGCTGCGAGCCGTGGCGGTCTTGGTCCCCTTCGCGGCCACGTCGTCGACCGTCACCACGACCGTGTCGAGCAGATTGCCGTTCGGGTCGTCGAAGTTGATCTGCACGCCGTAGGACTGCGTCGAGCCGGTGCTGTTCGTCACGGTGATCTTCGAGGTGACACGGCCGTCCTTGTCGGTGGCCGGGGCGCCCGCCTTGACGTCGCCGCCCGCGTTCACGCCGTCCTTGAAATCGTTCAGCTTGTCCCCGGCCGCGGCCGTCGCCGAGGCGACCACATCGGCGCCGCGGGAGGCGACGGATTCGGCCGCCGACGCCGCCTTGGACGCCGTGCTGGACGCACTGTCCCCGTCGTCCGAGCAGGCCGTCGCCGTGAACGCCATGGCCATCGCCACCAGCACCGCGCCCGCGCCCCGTACGCCTCGCCTCGTCATCGTGCCTCCCAGCACTCGTCCGTCGCCCCAAGTCAAGGCGGCGGCAGGCGAAGGCGCACGCGCTGTAGGCCGGACGGATGAGCAGGCGGGGCATTGGGGTCGCGGACCCGGGACGGACGGCCGAGGCTGGGGGCATGAGTGAGCAGACCGCCCCCGGCGCACCGGTCCCGCCGCCCCCGCGGCGGCGCCGGCTGTGGCCGTGGGTGCTGTTGATGGTCCTCGTGCTGCTCGCCCTCCGCTTCGGCGCCGTCTCCGCGGTACTGGCCCGCGAGGTCTCGGCGGAGAGCTCGCGGACCGTGCACATCCGGTACGAGGTCACCGGCACCGCCGAGGACGTGGTGCTCACCTACAGCACCTGGCGGGGCGAGGCCCTGTCGACCGGGCGGCTGACCCTGCGGACCCTGCCGTGGGCCGGGGAGCTGGACTCCAAGGGGTTCATGAGCAACGGCTCGTTCACCGCCGGCCTCGGGAAGTCGGGCGGTGAGGTGGCCTGTTCGGTGTCGGTGGACGACGGTGCCCGCCGCACCGCCAGGGCCTCCGGCCCCTTCGCCACCGCGACGTGCAGCGGGTTCTGAGACGCGACCGCGCCCCCGGGTCGTCCGGGGGCGCGGTCCTCGGCGGGTGCGGTGGGAGTCAGCGGCCGTAGCGGATCAGCGCGCGGACCATGCGGCAGGTGGTGTCGGACGGCGGGTGGACGGCGAGGCGCTCGGCGGTCGTACGTATCCGGGCGTTGCTCGCACTCGACGGGTGGTAGACGCCTGTGTCGAGCAGGGCGATCGCCAGGCGCATCGCCTTCAGCCGGCGATTGTGGGAGACGTACCACTCACGGGGCCGTCCGGCGGGGAGCGGCTTCTTCTTCAGGGGTGTGTGGAGCGGCTTGGTCGTCACTGCGGCTACGGCCATCGGCAACCTCCTGGCACGGTGGTGGAACCCTCACGAACTACCCCTATTTTACTGCCCCCCACTGACAATCGCCCCTGGCCAGAGGGGTTTTCGCAGGTCCATCGCGTACCTTTGGCACCATGGAGATCTGGATCAATCCCGCCTGCTCGAAGTGCCGCAGCGCGGTGCAGCTGCTCGACGCGGAGGGTGCCGACTACACCGTCCGCCGCTACCTGGAGGACGTGCCGTCGCCGGACGAGATCCGGGCCGTGCTCGACCGGCTGGGGCTTGAGCCGTGGGACATCACGCGGACCCAGGAGGCGGAAGCGAAGGAGCTGGGGCTCAAGGAGTGGCCGCGCGAGGCGGATGCGCGGGAGCGGTGGATCACCGCCCTCGCCGAGCACCCGGGACTCATCCAGCGGCCGATCATCACCGCGCAGGACGGCACAGCCGTGGTCGCGCGCACGGACGAGGCGGTCCGGGACGCGCTGGGGCGCTGAACGGAGGCCCTGCGCGCCGGGCGTGACCGACCGCCCCGGCGCGCGCCGTGACCTACTCCCCCGACTGCTCCCCCGCCTGCGCCTCGGCGTCCGCGAGCAGTTCCGTCAGGCGGAGCCCGAACCGTACGTCACAGGGGTGCGCCACCCCCGTACGCACCGATTCGATCAGTGCGTCCAACGCTGCGCCGAACGCCCCGACGGCGCCGTCCCACCGGGGCAGGCCGACGATGCCGTGCTCGCCCCTGAGCTCGATGCCCACCCCGGCCGCGGCCACCGGCGCCGCCAGCGTGAGCGTCACCGTGCTGGAGGCGCCGGAGGTGTGGCGCAGGACGAGATGGTGGGTGCCTGCGGGGCCGCGGGCCGCGGTCAGGGCGGTGACGTCGCCGAGCACCGGGATGAGGACCGACAGCGCGTGCGGGCCGACGTCCCACAGGCCGCCCTTCTCCAGGCGCCAGGGCGACGCGGCGTACTCGCTGTCGGCGCCGGGTGCCCACAGGGCTCCGATCCACTCGGCGTGAGCGGTGAACCAGCCACCCGCCGCGCCCTGTTCGGCGATCCAGTCCGCGGTCTCCGGGGCGAACCGCAGGGTGCAGAAGACGATCGAGGCGACCCGGGCCTGCTCGGCGGCCTCGGCCACCTCACGGGCCCCCTCGACGGTGGTGGCCACCGGCTTGTCCATCAGGAGATGGCAGCCGGCCGCCGCGGCGCGCGCGGCCAGCGGGGCCTGGACGTCCGGCGGCAGGGCGAACGCCACGGCGTCGCTCGCACCGAAGAGTTCGTCGAGCCCCGCGTCCCCGGTGTACGCCGTGGCGCCGTGCGCGGCGGCCAGCTCCTCGGCGGCCTCGGCACGGCGGCCCCACACCCCGCTCAGCACGGCGCCGGGGTGGGCGGCGAGGGCGGGGGCCTGGGTGTTGCGGGCCCAGGGGCCCGTACCGACCAGGCCGATACGCAGGGGGGTCGTGGGTGTCGTCATGGGACCAGTGTGCCGGGTGCGCCGCCACGGCCGTTCGAATCCGGTGGCGGGGCGAGCGGGGAGGTCGTTATGTTGGCGGGGCCGGCCGCGGGACTCCGGGGCGACTTCCGGGACTTGCCTCTGAAGCAAACATTTCGCTGTTCGCCCCCTCATTCCCCGGCCGGCTTCCGCCTGTGCGTACCGCCTGGCGGAACACCACGGGGGATTCATCATGCCGACCGAGACCTTTGCCGATCTTGTCGCCGCCGAGGACGTGCTCCTGTTCGTCAACGCGGCGGTCACCGCGACCGGCCAGCGCGAGTTCCGCTCGGAGGCGTACCGGCAGCAGCTCTCGCTGGACTTCCTGCACGAGTACGTACGGGTCAACTACCGCCGGGTGTATGCCGCTTCACTCGCCCTGGACATCAACGACCACAACGCCGTGCGCATCGTGCAGGGTCTGCTGGAGTACGCCGCCGAAGCATCGCAGGAGGAGAAGCGCACCGAGGGCCGGCTGATCGCGGCCCGGCTGGCGAAGCTGCCGCCTCAGCGGGTCTACCGCCTCTTCCGGGGGCTGCGCGCGGCCAAGGTCAACAACCGCCGCACCCGCGCGATCATGCGCGACTGGCTGGCCGGGCGGCCGGATCCGGCACACGACGCCGTGAAGTACCGCGCAGGGCTGAAGACCGCGGTCCGCCATGCCCATCTCCGGCTCGACGCCGAGGGACAGCCGGGCGGCGAGCCGGGCGCGGCGCCGGGCGGCGAGCTGGGGGCCTTCCTCTTCCGGCCGGGGAAGCTGCCGCGCTACCGGCACGGGCTGCTCGACGCCTGGCGCCGCGCCCACTACGAGCAGGGCGCCGTCGGCGAGCTGCCGTTCACCGTCGCCGAGGGCTTCGCCGCCCGGCACGGCATGAAGCGTGAGGCGTTCCTGGAACGGATGGTGCCCCGGATGACGCGGCTGGAGCGGCTGCGCACCCAGGGACAGCGCGGCAAGGCCTCCCCCGAGGGGCTTCCGGCGGGCGTCGATCCGACCGTGATGCCGCTGACCCGCCTCGCGCTGTACGTCCTGGCGTTCGACGCGCCCGCGCGCCGGCGGCATCGCGCGGAGCTGACCCTCGCCCTGCGCACCGCCGCCCGCCGCGCGGCGGGCCCGCACGCCGGGAGCTGGGGACGGGTCGCCGCCGTGCTGGACGACAGCTACTCCTCGTCGGGCTCGGGCGAGAAGCGGCGCCGTCCGCTCGCCGTGGCGCTGGCCTGTCACTTCCTGCTGGAGGCGCTCGCCGCGCCCGGCGCGTACACCCCGCTGTGGACCAGCGGGGTGCGGGATCCCCTGCTGGTCAGGCCATGGGGCCCGACTCCGCTCGGTCTGCGCGTCCTGGACGCTCTGGAGCACGGGCCGGACCGGCTGGTCATCGTCTCGGACGGCTGGGACAACGCCCCGCCGGGGCTCGCGGGCGAGGTGTTGCGCGTGTGGCGGACCAGGATCGATCCGGATCGGAGCACCGCCGTGGTGCATGTGAACCCTGTATACGACGCGGACGGTTTCGACGTCCGGCGGCTGTCGCCGGGCGTGCCGACGGCCGGGATCCGGGACGCGGAGGACCTTCCGGCGCTGGTGGAGATCGCGCACTTCTCCGAGGGCCGCACCGGCCCCGCCGAGCTGTACGCGTACCTGGACCGGCAGGTCACCCGGTTCGTGAACGACGACCCGTCGGGAGGACCGCTGTGAACAGGCTGGAACTGACCGGGCTCACCGCCCGTCCGGCGCAGGTGTGGGGCGGCGTCCGGCTCGTACCGCTGGTTCGCGAGCAGCCCGTCGAGGGGCTCCGGCTGCACCGGGAGGTGTACTCGGGGTACGGGACCGGTGTGGTGGAGGTGGGTCCACGTACGCACTACACCTCGTACATCCCGCACGGGTTCGTCGCGGACTGGTCGGGTGACGGCGCGAACACCGCCGCGTACGGGACGCAGCTCGCAGCTCAGGACGGGAACGGCTCCCCGAGCACCCCGCCCAGGACGCTCACGCTGCCGCGCCACCGTCACCACCGCCTGGCCAAGCGGCAGCCCGGGAACCGGCTGCGCTTCCTGCCGCTGCATCTCGCGATGGAGGGCTATCTGGCGCTGCACTTCGGCGGGCCCTCGACCGCCTGGGAGGAGTGGTCGCGCCAGGCGCTGCGGGACGGGCTGTCGCCGCGCGCCGAGGACGCGTACCTGGGGTGGTCGGTGCGAGGGCTGGGCGACGCGCTGCGGGCGTTCGAGATCCATCCCGGTCAGTGCGGGGTGATGATGTATACGGCCGACGCGCTCGCCGCCGCCTTCGTCGTCCCGCATCCCGACGACTACCGGCTCCTGCACCCGACGCTCGTCCAGGACCTGTACGGGGAGCTGGTCCATCAGTACGCGATGTACGGCGCGCCCGTCGCCGGGTTCGGGGCCCGGATCGCGGACGGCCCCCATGTCCGGACGCTCGCCGATCTGCGGGCCGCCGCGCGGGGGCAGGAGCGGGAGTGGGGCGAGACGCACGACACGCTCTTCGCACGGGAGCTGCTGGACACCTCGTACGCCTTCGACCGGGTGTACCGGATGGGGTCGTTCACGCTGTGGCGGTTCCTGCCGCCATTCCTGCGCAACCGGGACGGACAGCACATCGGCGAGACGGTCACCGACCACAAGGGACGGGTCGCCTACCTGAAGACGTTCCGGCTGTCCGAGGCACAGGTCCGGCGCGGGCACCTGCTGCAACGGCTCGCCGACGCGGACTGGCTGCTCCCGCGGGCGGCGGCGGCCCTCGGCACCACCCCGGAGGAGCTGGTGCGGCGGATCCGTGCCGCAGGCTTCGAGTCGCTGCTCCGGGACCGCGGCAGCCGGTAGGCGGCACCCCACGACAGGCCCGTCCTACGCAGGAAACCTCGGTAACACGGGGTTCACACGAGGGCAACGGTCGGGAAATCGCGCCTTGCGAAGCTGCGCTGCATAGACCGCAGCACCCGCAAAGGATGGGCTTCCGTGACGTTCAAGGCTGAGTACATCTGGATCGACGGCACCGAGCCGACCGCAAAGCTCCGTTCCAAGACCAAGATCATGCCCGGTACCCCGTCGTCCGACGTGGCCGAGCTGCCCATCTGGGGCTTCGACGGGTCGAGCACCAACCAGGCCGAGGGTCACGCCTCCGACCGGGTGCTGAAGCCGGTCTTCACGTGCCCGGACCCGATCCGTGGCGGTGACGACGTCCTGGTCCTGTGCGAGGTCTTCAACATCGACATGACCCCGCACGAGTCCAACACGCGTGCCGGACTGCGCCCGATCGCCGAGCAGTTCGCGGGCCAGGAGCCGATCTTCGGCATCGAGCAGGAGTACACCTTCTTCGACGGCCACCGCCCGCTCGGCTTCCCCGTGGGCGGCTTCCCGGCCGCCCAGGGCGGCTACTACTGCGGCGTCGGCGCGGACGAGATCTTCGGCCGCGAGATCGTCGAGAAGCACCTCGACAACTGTCTGAAGGCGGGCCTCGCCATCTCCGGCATCAACGCCGAGGTCATGCCCGGCCAGTGGGAGTTCCAGGTCGGTCCGGTCTCCCCGCTGGAGGTCTCCGACCAGCTGTGGATCGCCCGCTGGCTGCTCTACCGCACCGCCGAGGACTTCAACGTCTCCGCGACCCTCGACCCGAAGCCGGTCAAGGGCGACTGGAACGGCGCGGGCGCGCACACCAACTTCTCCACCAAGGCGATGCGCGAGGGTTACGACGCGATCATCACCGCGTGCGAGTCGCTGGGCGAGGGCTCGAAGCCGATGGACCACGTCAAGAACTACGGCGCGGGCATCGACGACCGTCTGACGGGCCTGCACGAGACCGCCCCGTGGAACGAGTACAGCTACGGCGTCTCCAACCGCGGCGCCTCGGTCCGTATCCCGTGGCAGGTCGAGCAGGACCGGAAGGGCTACATCGAGGACCGCCGCCCGAACGCCAACGTCGACCCGTACGTCGTCACGCGGCTGATCACCGACACCTGCTGCGCCGCGCTGGAGAAGGCCGACCAGGTCTGATCCCGCGGAATCCGCACGTCCGAGGGGCGCCCGCCGCACAGTCGGTGGGCGCCCTTCGGCGTGCCCGGGACGGTGAGAGCCCCCAACCGGTGCGAGTGACCGGCGGGTTGCGGGACGCGAGTGAGGAACGTAACGCAAAAGGTCCGTATCGACGGGTGAGAGAGGCCTGCTCCCCCGGCCCGTTCTCTGGTTCAATGGGGGCATGGCCAGCATCCAGCACACTTCGACAGGTCGCAGCGACCTCGAGCCGTTCTGGCCTTCTCGTCAGCATCACGACTTCGACCGGGTGTGTTGCCGCGCGTTGAACGCGCAGGCCCTCTAACACCGCTCACCCCGGTCTTCGGTCCGCGCGCACGAAGCAAGTCCGTCCACAGACGACTCCCTCGCGCGAAAGAGCTGACCCTCATGGCGAACACTCGTACCTTCTCCGCCGCAGTCGCTGCCACCGCAGCGCCGTCGACGACCGCTGCGACCGCCCGTCCCCACTCCCCCAACCGGCCCCGTCTGCGAGCCGTGGATCCGGACGAGGTCGTCCGGCCTGCCGACGTCTCCGCGTTCCTGACTCCGGGCGCGACCTGGCTGCCCGCACCCCAGCACACCCTGCCGGCGCTGCCGGGCCGGCCGCCGATGGTCGGATATCTGGTACTCATCCCCGCCGACCAGCAGCCGGCCATCGCGGCCGCGGCCGCCCAGTACGTGGTGCCCGAGGTGCTGGAGGACGAGGGGGCCGGGGCCGTGCGGATCGACTCCGTCCAGCGCACCGCCGCGGTGAACGGGGAGACGCTCGACCTCACCTACCTGGAGTTCGAACTCCTCGCCCATCTGGTGGCGTACCCCCACCGGGTGCACACCCGCGACCAGTTGGTGACCACGGTCTGGGGTTACGGGCACGTGGGCGACGGCCGCACCGTCGACGTCCACATCGCCCGGCTGCGCCGCAAGCTGGGCGCCAAGCACCGCCGGTCGATCCAGACGGTGCGGCGCGTCGGTTACAAGTACGCGCCCTGACCGCACACAGGGTCTCTCGTCTGCACGGGACCCCGCGAGCCCGGCATGATCCAGCGGACGAACGGGGTGGGGGGCCGGGGGGGTGGGAGAGCCCCACAGGGGCCCCCCCCCGAGCCGGCGCCCGGCCTGAGAA
>NZ_JBEOVJ010000129.1:0-13393 GCF_040295435.1 Streptomyces sp. NPDC002809 | reverse complement strand
CATCAGGCACAAGATCAGCAGACACCCACCAAATCCTGCCGATCCAACTTCCAACTGCCAAGCCACCACACCGATCTCATTCTGAAATGATCAGTAAGCGGCTGTTGTCTTTCCGGTGGTGGCTGCGGTGTTTCCGATGGTCAGGAGTAGGAGTGGTGATTCGGTGGGAGTTGTGGCCCGTCGGGTTGTTGTTCTCCGGGACGTCGCGGATGCCGTCTGTTTCTGGGTTGCTGGAAGAGCGGGAGCTCGCTGCTCGTCGTCGTGTGGAGGAGTTGCGGGAGGAGGCCGATCGCGTCCAGGCTGAGTTGGTGGGGGCCGAGCAGGACTGGAGCGAGTGGGTCATTGCCCGCTCGCGGGTCGGCGAGGTCCTGGCCCTGGGCGGTGCTGGAGATGCCGCCCAGGATTCCACCGGGGGCCTGCGGGAAACTGGTCCGCCGCCCGAGCCGGCGAAGCCGAAGTCGGTGGTGCCCGGTGTGGCGCGCGGGGCTGGCCTGGTCGGTATTGTCGGTGGACTACCAGCGCATCCTTCGGGTCCTGTCCGACCAGCAAGGTCTCGGCCAGGGATCTTGACCTGCCAGGAGATGGCCATCGCGTTCGGGATTGACCCGGTGCCGGCGAAGGTGGAGACGCTGCGGTCGAAGGCGAAGCGGCTGGTGGCCCGGAGGTGGCTGGCCGAGCCGGTGCCAGGGCGGTTCACGCTGCTGCAGAGCGAGTCCAGGTCAGGCGACGGGTCATGAGCAGGGTCATCGACCAGTAGACCATCGCCTCGGCGCTGGCGGTGCGGCGTTCGAAGTCGCGCGCGAGGCGGCGGGATCGCATCAGGTGGGCGAAGAACCGCTCGACGATCCATCTCTTGGGCAGCACGACGAAGCCGCGCATGTCGTCGCTGCGTTTCACGATTGCCAGGACCAGCGCGAGCGTGGCGAGGCAGTGCTCGATAAGACTGCCGGTGTATCCGCCGTCGGCCCAGACCAGCTCCAGCCGGTGATGCGCGTAGGTGACTTGCTCGAGAAGTGCCCGGGCGGCAGTGCGGTCGCCGGTGTCCGCAGCGGTGACCATCACGCCCAGCAGCAGGCCGAGCGTGTCCACCACCGCGTGCCGCTTGCGCCTGTTGATCAGCTTGCCGCCGTCGAATCCGCGGCTGGCCGCGCCGACGACGGCGTCCGCTTTCACCGACTGGGAGTCGATCACTCCCGCGATCGGCTCCGGGTCCCGGCCCGCCTTCTCGCGGACCTTTCCCCGCAGCCGGTCGTGGAACTCGACGATCAGACTATGCTTCCGCCAGCGGCGGAAGAAGACGTAGACCCGGTCCCATGGCGGGAAGTCGGCCGGCATGGCCCGCCATTTGGTTCCGTTGTCGACCAGGTAGTGGACCGCGTCCAACATCGCCCGGTGACAGTAAGCCTCCGGCTGCCCGCCACGGCCCTCGAGCCAGCCGGGCACCGGCAGCAGTGGACGGACCACTGCCCACTGCGCGTCCGTCATGCCGGTGGGGTAGCGCCGCTCGCGCGTCCGGTTTGTCCGCGGCATTCCCGAACCGGTGCGCGAGACAGTCACACGACGGGGTGAGTGGCCCGGCCCGCACGAAGGCGTAGAACTGCGACAAAAGCACCTCCCTTATGCTTCTCCGGCTTCAACACCCAGGAGCTGCACCGGCGGCCCTGCCTTTATGCGGCTGTCGCATCGCGACCACCCGAACGGGACTGCCGTTCGATCACCAACCGCCACGATCGATACGGCAACTACCCATGAAACGGAGTCGGTCCGGAGCCGCGATGAGCCCTGAAGGTCCTGCGGGCGGCATCACGATGTCGAAGAGGCCACCCAACGGGCGGTGACACAACCGTCGTCTCCCGGCACGACCGCCTCAAGGCGCACCGCGTCCTCTGCTGGCCACGGGAATACCCCGAACTCCTGTCCTGGGGGCAGGTCACCGTCGTTCGGCAAGGGGTCATCCCATTCCACGGTGACGGTGCGGAGTTCTCTGTCGCCGGCCAGCGGGATGATCACCACGTCTGCTCCGTCATCGTCCGATTGCGCCCGCCGCGCGGCCTCCACGGCACGCGCGACCTCGCCCCGAGAGGTCGCGTGGATCTCCAGATCGATGAAGGCGGAGATCAGTGCCTGAGGTCTCACCGATGCGGCCACCGAAGAGAGGTCGTCGGCTGCCACGAGCCACAACCGGTGACCGAGTCTTCCGCCGGCCCAGCGCTCCACGACAAGCGTCCGGGCTTCCTGCTGTTGTGCGGACGACCTGACGGCCAACCCCCCGGCCACGTCAGTCCAGAAGGTGTCATCGGCGTGCCGCGAGACGTGCACTTCCTCGTCTTCGTCCTGCTCCTGGTCTCCCAAGACGAAAAGGCCCATCTCCTCGATCTCATCGAGAGACGCGAGGGCTCGCTCAGGGATCTGTACGTGCATGTAGAAGTCGAAGCCCATCATGATGCACATCTTCTCGCTGTCGAACCAGGCAGCGGGAGTGTCTCCGGACATGTGCCCTCTGAGCATCCGCAGGGCTGAGGTCTTGTCGACGATTCGACCCTCGTACACCTCTCCGAGCCAGGCCGGCGGAGGGCTGTGCAGGAAGACGTTCCTCAGGGTGAAGTGCGAGGCGCCGGCCGCTCTCGCGAGGATGTCGGCAGCCGCGATGTAACGGTCCTCGGTCCGTTGATACTCCTCAGCCGTCAGGATGCGTCCATCGAAGCAGGCGCCGATGTCGGAATGGTCGGTCCAGTCATCGATGTCACCCCGGCGTCTGGCCTCGTCGTACTTGCACAGGACGAAGGAGCGGAGCTTCACGGGGCTCGTATCAGGTCGCACCCCGTCTTCGTGGCCGTCGGGACTGTTCTGACGGCCAGCGTCTTCGCTGCATGACATGCGTCGGAGCTCCTCTGGGCGCACTGCGGCTGTCGTCAGCGCCGCACGCCGCTGCCACCCTTGGGACCGCGCCCCGGGGCTGGACTCGCATTGTGCGCCTGCGACCGGACATCGCGCACCTTGATATGGGGACGGTTGGTTTGCTGGAGGAACGGGAGCGGAGTGCCGGAGGCGCGTTGAGGTGCTGCGTCAGGAAACGGACCCGGTTCTTGCCGAACTGCGCGACGCGGAGTTGCTCCGGGAGCGGTTCGCCGTGCTCGGTGTCGCAGCAACTCCGAACTGTACGAGATGCCCTGTCCTCATGCGCGGACACGAGCAGATTCATCCGATCCGGCAGTCGCTTTCGATCACACCGCACTCAAGACCGATAGAACAACGGCTTCCAACGGGTGCCGGTTACATGACGAGGACGAACAAATCGACTGGGATTCAGCCTGGCGGGCGTGTTGCCGCCGCCCGGTGCCCTGGCATGGGACCGAGCAAGAGGGCCATCCCGGCCCGGGCTCGGCGGCACACTGCGGTCATGAGTGGAGAGGATTCGACACGGCTGGCGAGAGCCCTCATCGAGTTCCGAGAGGCCGAGGGCATCTCGGAGCGTGAACTCGCGCGCCGCACCTGGCTGAGTGAGGCGACCATCAGGACCTTCGAACGCGACCGTGGGGACCTGCCCACCCCGACCGTTGCCCGAAGCTTCGAGGAAGTACTCGGCTGGGCTCCGGGCAGCATCAAGACCGCGCCGTCCGAGGCGATGGCCGTGAGACATCGGCCGACTCGGCCATGGACCTCGAGTAGGCGTGCTGGTCAGGGCTGAGTTCCGGGCGATTGTGGTCGTGGCCTGGCGAAGAGTCCTGGCTCGGTTTCGGCCAGGATTCTGCGGTCGGCCAGCCGCTTGAGTTTGAGGCGGACGTTGTTGATGTTGTTGGGCGCGACCGCCACGTCCATCGCCTCGCACACCTGCCGCGCACGCAGCGGATGGTCGGCCCGCGGTGAACACCGCCATGATCTGCTGGTAGGCCGGATGGTCCGGCAGTTTCGGTGCCGGCGGTGCGGGCGGCCCGGGGTCGGGCAGCGCCAGCAGTGTCTTGCGGGTGATCCGGACTTCTTCGGCCGCCCGGCCGAGTTCGTCGAGCTGGGCGGTCAGCTGAGTGATCTGGTCCCGCGTCGTCTCGGCCTGCGCGGTGATCTCCCGTTCCCGCTCCTCCAGCCGTGCCAGTACCGCGCCGAGCGTCAGCTCCCCGCGAGTCATGCGGTGCGCCAGGCGGGTGCGGTCGCCGCGGTCAGCCGCCGCAGTATCATCGCGGTCATCGCCCAGTACACCCGCGACTCCGAACTGCGGGGCAGATGCTCGTAGTCGCGCACCAGCCTGCGGTGCAGCATCAAGATCCCATAGGCGTGTTCCACGACCCACCGCTTGGCCTGGGGAACGAACCCGGTCTGCGCGGGATCGCGCTCGACAATCACCACCTCGATGCCCACCTTCTGACCGTGCGCGACGACGGCGTTCTTGAAGCCCTGGTCGACCAGGGCCTTCTGCACGGTGTGGGTGTCGGCGGCGACCTTGTCCAGCAGCGCGATCCCGACGGCGTTCTCGTGCGCCGACGCGGCCGCCGCGATCACCAGCCCCAGAACGTCAACAGCCAGGCCGCGCTTGCGGCCCGGTACTTTTTTTGCCGCATCACGTCCCGTTGACACCGCGGGCACCCCGGCCGCCGCGTGAACGCTCTGGGTGTCGAGCACCACCAAGCTCGGGTCCGCCTTCCGACGCGCCATCTCCCGCACCTGCCAGTGCAGCAGGTCGTGAATGGTCTGGTCGATGCCGTCGTCACGCCAGGTGTAGAAGTAGTACTTCACCGCGCCGGCCGGCGGAAAGTCGTGCGGGAGCAGCTCCCACTGACAACCAGTCCGGCCCTGGTAGAGCAACGCGTTGACGATCTCCCGCATCGCGTACCGACCCTGATGGCCACTGACCGAGGGATGCATGGCCTTCCACGCGGCGATCACAGGCTCCACCAGCGCCCACTGCTCGTCACTCACGTCGGTCTTGCAGGGCTTGCGCTCGCTCACGGCGACCAGCCCAACATGCCCATGGCCGCCGACCGGCCGGGACGCCGCACCGCCACACGATCAGGTGACGACAAATCTCCTATGGACTCTCATACCGCCCTCTGAGATCGCTGCGGCCGGAGGCGTGGACAAGGACAGCGCCACCATTAACGACGCAAAGGGAAATCGCTCACCGTGGCAGATGTCAGAGTCACCTACGACGAGACCGTCAACGCAGCGTACGTCTACCTCACCGAACCGCTGGCCCGCGTGACGTCCGCGCGCGTGTATCCCTGCGTCCCAGTCGATGTCGACGGCATGATCAACCTCGACTTCGACGAGCAGGGCCGCCTCATCGGCATCGAGGTGTTGGCGGCCAGTTCAAAACTTCCCGAGTACCTGCTCCAGTCCGCGGAGCGACTTGACACCGAAGGTGCATGATCAGCCGGTTTCCACGCTCGCGGCGAACAGGTCGGAAAAGGCTCCGTGCCTCTTTCCGCTGGGACACGGGACCGCCAACAGGTTCAACATCAAGTTGGGGAGCCCGACGCAGTTGGAGCTCCACGGCGGGAACTGAGGGTGCCTGCCCGGAGCTCGACGTTCCGTTGCCGAGGCGCGCTAGCCGGCCACGTGCCACTTACGTCGGTCGGTGAGGGTGGTCACCGTGGGCGAGCAAGATGGTCACGATGGCCGCGTTGTGGACATGGAGTTGGTCGGCTCCATTTTGCTGTGCGATCGAGCGGGCGTCGGTGGAGCGCGGCCAGGTGGCCCTCTGCCGGGATGCCGCGCCGGAGTTCGAGAAGCTGCAGCAGCGCGGAGACGACCCAGCCGAGGTCCTGGACGATGATTTTATCGATCGCGCTGGTCGTCGCGGCGATGTCGGCGGTGAGCAGGTTGCCGTGGTGCGTAAAACGGCGCCAGGTCCCACACAACCCCGCTCGGTACTCCGCGACAGGCCCGGCCCTGCGCAGGACGTGAACGATGCCTGCCAGACCCGCCTGGTGCCGGCAACTCTCCTGCCGGCACCAGCCTCCGAGGCTGTTCAGTGGCTACTGGTCGTTGGCGAGTTTCTGCGCGATTCGGTCGAGCGCCGCGAGTTCCTCGGGGTCGAGACGGTCGATGAAGTGCAGGCGTACGGAGACAACGTGGGCGGGGGCGGCGTGCCGCAGTGTTTCCCGGCCTGCCGGGGTCAGTGCGAGGAGGCAGCCCCGGCCGTCGGCGGGATCGGGTGCGCGGCGGATGAGTTCGCGTGCCTCCATGCGGGAGGCGTGCCGGGACAGGCGGCTGCGTGACCAGCCCATCTTGGCGGCTTGGTCGTGAAGGGTGCTGGTGTCGTCCGGGCGCTCGGACAGGGTGCTGAGTACCTCGTAGTCCGGTTCGGACAAGCCGAGTGCGGCCAGGTCTTGTGTGGTGCGGACCTGGACCGCGGTCACCATGCGGAGGTACGAGCGCCAGGCGCGCTCTTCGTCGGAAGTCAGCCATCGGACCGGGTCACCCGTCTCATTCGTTGACATGTAACCAATCTACCCGCTAGTTTCGTTTCCATGACAACGAAACGACTGCGCGTCCTCGTTCTGGTCTGCAGCACCCGGCCCAACGCACTCGGCCACACCGCCGGACAGTGGCTGACCGAAACGCTCGCACCGAGCGCCGAACGGCTCGGCATGGACCTGGTGCCCATGGCGATCGGCGATTTGGGACTGCCTTTCCTGGATGAGGAAGAACACCCCTCGAGCAGAGTCCACCACCACGAACACACCCGGCGCTGGAGCAGGATCGTCGACGGCGCGGACGGCTTCGTCCTCGTGACACCCGAGTACAACTACGGCATGCCGGCCACGCTGAAGAACGCCCTCGACTATCTGGGCCCCGAGTGGGCCTGGAAGCCCGTCGGTTTCGTCAGCTACGGCCACACCTCCGCCGGCACCCGGGCGGTCCAGCACGCCAAACAAGTAGTGACGACACTGCGGCTGGTGCCCCTCGGAGCGACTGTCGCCCTGCGGATCACGGAAGTGGTGCAAGGCGACCGCTTCGCCCCCGAAACGCGCCATGCGGACGCAGCACAGGGCCTGCTTGAGGAACTGGCACAGCTCGCACGGGCCCTGCGCCCCATGCGCGAGCGCGAGCACGCCTTGTCCGTCAAAGGCCCGCTCCCCGGCTCGTACGCGCGTCGACTCGACCCGGACGACGCCCCCCACGTGACAGTCCTGCAGCGCTGCTGCTGGACGGAGGAGGCGCTCGCCAACGACACCCTGGCCGTACCAGCGCTCCACGAGAAGCCGGCCGACGTGCGTTCCTGGCTGGCCGACTGGCACACGACGGGCCTCTGGCAGGACGGCCAGCTGGTCGGCATGGTCCGCACCCGCCGCACCGGCACCGACCTCCACGTAGGACGGCTCGCCGTTGCCCCCGACCTGCGAGGACTCGGCCTGGGTCGCTGGCTGCTGCACCAGGCCGAATCGGCCGGGGAGGGATGCCTGCGCGTCGTCCTGTCCACCGGCGTCGCCAGCCAACGCAACCTTGCCCTCTACGCACGACAGGGATACGCGCCGCTGCCCGAAGCCCATCAGGACGGTACGGTGGGCCTGGCCAAGTCCGTTGCGACACAGGCATGAACACGCGCTTCGCGGACGGTCGGTCTGTCCGAAGCCGGTCAGGCGGCCGTCGGGTGACCACCCGACCACGTACCCGGAACGCGCACGTCACGAGTGCCACTCGTCCCAGTGCCGCCAGGGCGGGCGGACTCCATGGTCCGCACGATCTCGCGGACCGTACAGCCAAAGAGCTCTACCGCCCGACTGCCACCGTCAGACCGCCACGCAGCCCGAATCCCAGAGGCGTGACTTCCTCCACCGGGATGCAGGCAAGGCCGGGGCGGGCCGGTCCCGGCGTCGTGGTTGCGGCCCTGCACTCGGCGGCGCAGCACCTGTTCACCACCGGTGTTCAGCCGGTCAGCCTTCCAGCCGCCATCGCCATTGCGCCGGTCCCGGCGCCGGCCTCAGCTGCCACAAGAACCTCTTCCCTACGGCTATCGCGTGGGGAAGAAGTGTCATCGTCGCGGGGAGGCTTAGCTTGTTCTCTATCTACCGAGATCTTCCGGGCTTACCGATGGCATGAGGGTCTCGGGGCGTTTGACGGTCTTGCCGACGTCGTAGCGGGGTGCCCGCTGTTTGTTCTTGGCGCTGGGTGGCCGTCCGGGACCGGAGCCCCGGGGTTTGGGAACACGCAGTTGGTTGGCGGTGACGGCGGTTGCGTCGTCCGCCGGTCCGAGCCGGATCGCGGTCCAGGACGTGGCACCCGGCTCCAGCACGGGCGACGAAGGAGTAGGGCCGGCCCGGAATGAACTGCGATGCCGATTTCGCGCGGCCGTAGACGTGACAGAACAGCCTCTCCGCCGAACACGGCGCGTCCGGGCGAAGCCACGGCGACACGTCGGCCGACAGGACCAGACGCCCGCCGTCGAAGCGAGGCAGCGACAGCCCGGCCAGTACCGTCCGCAGTCGGCCCATGTCGGTGCGGCCGTGATTCAGGCCGCCGTGCATCGCTCCGTGCCCACGGCGGTGCTCGGGCGACAGCGTCAAGTCCACCGGAGACTTCACCGCACCGTCGGCACACAGCACCGCGTCCGCCAGCCCGAACAACTCGTCGCGCCGGGCGGTCATGTACTCGTAGAAATCGCCCCGGAAGCGTGACGCCTCCGTGAACGCTTCCCTCTGGACTGCATCAGCCAGCAGACTCACCCTCACGGCCTTCGTCGTGGTCACGTGCACCTTGGTCGAAGCACATGATCAGACGAAGGCCGCCCCCACGTCCGGCGAACCCCCAGGTGGGCGACCCAGTTCGAGATACCATTCGAGGCCGAAGAAGAAGAACAAGCTCAGCCTCGGAGCGCCCACGTCGTGACCCGGAGCCCCCGCTCCTGCCAACCGCCGACGCAACAAGGCCGCTCAGGGCCGAAGCGAGGGGCTCCGGCATGGGTTCTGAACGCGTCTCAAGCCCCCCTGCCAGGGCGGCCGGTCGGCTTACAGGTACTCGAGCAGCCAGCCGACGGGGGCATCGTCGACCATGTCGCCGGCGCTCTTCTTCACCCGCCCGATGCTGACCTTCTGGGTTCCCGCGGGGAGCTTCTCCGCGAGCCGGGCGTCGCCCGCGATGATGTCCCAGTTCTTGACGACGGACCAGGTCGTGCCGTTGTGCAAGGCCACCCGCAGGCGCACGTCGGCCCAGTCGGAGCCGAAACTGAGGTAACCGTCGCCCCAGACAGTGCCGTTGCCCTGGTTGGGGTTCGGTACCGCCAGTACGAGTACGTGCTTGTAGTGAATGAGCCCGCCCGACTCGTTGAACGCGAAGCCGTGGGGAACCTCACCGGTCTGGAAATGGGACTGGGCGGCCACTGGCACTCCTTGTCTGTCCGGTGAGCGGGCGCAAACTGGATGGCGCCCCAACAGCCGGACGATCAGATGCTGCGCCTGCGATCAGCGCACCCCCACTATGCAAGCGACGCCCACCGACAAGGAATGCTTTATGGCATTCAAGACAAATGCATGACCTATAACCTATGAGCTATTTTATGTACGAATTGGTCACTCTGGAGCAGTGCCTCATGACCACCCCTTCCTGGGTTATTGCGGACGGGGGCCCGCCTCACGGTGGCGGTATCGCTGCAAGGCGGTTCGAGTTCATCAGGCCCGCGACATGCAACCGCCCCGGTACGAGCGCTGAGCGGCTCGTGCCGGGACGATGCCGTGCGGTTGCCGCCCAGAACGAAACCACGTGAGACGCGGACATCATCGCCCCTTCTTGCCAGCCCGGAAGGGGCACGCCGTCCGCTCGAGCCGCAGAGAACGCCCGGTAGCCGGCCCGGGACCTCCCCGACTCGTCAACGACCGCTGGCTCCGCCTGGATGAACATAAGGATGGCCACCCAGGTCACAGATTTGCGCTGGAGCTGAGTGACCGTCCGCATCCTCATGTGGTGAGTGGCTTGCTCAGCCGTCACAACCCTGCCGCCGACGCCTTCCGGTTGCCCCGGTGGTACGGGCAATGAACGCTGCCCTGCCCTCTTCTCCTTGCCCGTGGGCCGAGCCTTCCGATGTGCGACGAGCAGCGGCGATGAAGCAGCGCAGGTTCAGGTCGGCGAGACTGTCGATGAAGTACCGGTCGGCCAGTGACGATCCTGGGGGGTGCACGAGTCTGGCGCTCATCCATTCCACCAGGGTGGACGCGGCCCCACGCGCGACCCACGGTCGGTCGAGGCGGGCTGTGGTTTCCCGGCACCCAGTCGCCCGCGTCCAGGTCTGGTCAAACGCGGTTCGTACCTCGGAGCGCAGGACGCTGAGCTCCTCCATGCTCGCGTTGACGATACGAGCCAATCGTGCTTCGGGCGAGGTCTCTTCGTGTCGGGCCATCTGGGCGGCGTGGCTGATGGCGGCATATTCCCAGACCGGGAATGAGTCGTCACCCTCCACGTTTGAATCCATCGCCAGTACCGCCTCCAAGTCGGCCATGAAAGGAAGGTCGTCGTCAGACAGTTCTGGAAGGTTGAGGCCGATGAGAACTCCGAGCAGGCGTTGATCGATTTCTGAGCGTGGCGCCCGGGCGAGTTCGGGGAGTCGACGCAGGTTGATGCGCATCTGCCGGATTGCCCTACCGCCTCGTTCGCATCGTCGATGCTCCTGCGGGCTCCGTAGGACCGTGCGCTGGCCGTCAGACCTGAGCCGAACAACTCGTCGATGAGGGCGAGGGTGCCTGCGAAGTCCGGAGATTGACTGCAGTCTGTGACTCCTGCTGGCCTTTGAATCGTCCGTCTCGCTCCGTGTCGAGCTCTTGTCTGCGTGGCCGACCGGCACCGTTCAGTTCCGGTGCTGGTTCCGTGCTGACTTCCGGGCCACTGATGAGGCAAAACCGCAGGTCCTAGCTCTGATCGGATGGGTTGTCGTACCACTCGATGGTGGTGCCGATGAGGCTGGCGGCGACGATGCGGCGGAGGTTCGACGGTGCTGGTGGGGAGGTTGCTGGGGCGGCCATGGGTACCACTTCCGGACGTTTGGCGGGGACGTTGCTGTGTCGCCATACCGTAGGAAGGGCCAGGTCAGGGGCGTATGTGGCCGGACACCATAGTTCGGGTTGCCGGTGTGCGGGCCGGCGCTACGGGGAGGGGGTGCGAGCCCGTTTCCGCTTCGTGGGGGTGGGCGGGAGAGGGCCGTCTGAGTTGCACGGGGCAAGGCTTTCGGGGAGGTCGGCCAGCAGCGAACCGGGGGTACGTGGGGACGCCGTGAGGATCCACGTTGCGTGATGGAGGCTCGGGCCGGCCCAGACCGTCCAGTTGTTGAGTTCCGGATGCTGGGTGACGGCATGGGCCTGGACACCTGCGTCGCCAGCGGGAGAGGTCCAGCGCATCCAGCGTCCGTCTTCCAAGGTGTGCTTCCACCCGGCCTCGGTGAGGGGCTCTGTGGCGGCGGTGACAGTTTGCTCGTCCCCGGGGCCCTCAACGGTCACGCCCTCGTGGGCGATACTCGCTAGGTGTGTCAGCAGGCCCTCCAGCACCGGGGCTGGCGTCGTGGCGGTTGCTGTGAGAACCCACGTGCGGTCGGAGACGGGTGTTTCGTAGGCGGCCACGGTCCAGGCGGTCTCGTGTGCGGGGTGTTCGTGGAGTAGTTCGATGCGCAGGGTCTGGTCTTCATGGATGGCGTGGGTGGTGTCGTCGGACCAGGTACGTTCCCTGTCAAGTTCTGCGTGTTGAACTGCCGTTCGCCAGCGCCACTGGCCCAAGGTCCAGCTCCTCCCCTCCTGTCCACGGTCACGCAGAGCTACTCGAGAAGCCGAAGACGCGGTCTACAGCTGGCGGAAGGCGCGCGAGGATGTACAGCCGCGACGGCGTCGCCAGCGCCTGGAGCGATGGCACTTCGCGGCGGCTTCGGGAGTACCAGCCGGAGCAACGAGTTCTTCCCATCCGTGGGTGTTGTCGGTGCTCGTGAGGCCGGCCCGATGCCGGCCTCACGGGCACCGAAGTGGTGCTGCGGCGCTCGGGGCTCAGGCTCGGGGCTGCATGTACTCGAAGACAGAGCCGTCCGGGTGGCGGGCGACGATTTTGGTGCCGTTGGGTACTTCGTTGGGTGCTTCGAGGATCTCGGCGCCGGCCTTGCCCAGGGCGTCGAGAACCGGGGTCAGGGATTCGACGATGACGGTCGCGTTCTGCGAGACGTACTTCTCCAGCGGGCCGGAGTAGAGCAGGAAGGGTCCTGCCAGCGCCAACTCCAGTTCACGGTAGGGGAATCGGCGGACTTCCATGTCCCCGGCCTGGTCCTGGTAGAGAGGAATCGCGTCTTCGAGGTTCTCAACTTCGACGTTTGCGATCATTTCTCGGATGTTGCTGCTCACGGAGATCTTCCTTGCTCAGTTGGCGGTGAAGGCGGGGTAGTCGGTGTAGCCCTCGGCGTGACCGGCGTAGTAGGTGTCCCGGTCGCTGTCGGCCAGCGGGTGGCCCTGTGCGAAGCGCTCGACCAGGTCCGGGTTGGCGATGAAGGGGGCGCCGAAGGAGACCGCGTTGACGATTCCGTGGTCGAGGATCTCGTTGCCGAGGGGCTGAGTGAAGCCGAGGTTGGCGACGATGTTGCCCTGGTAGTGGGCGCGGTGGCGGGAGAAGAGGGCGATGCGCTCCTCGATGGTGCCGGGGGTTCCCAGGAGGTGCAGGTAGGCCAGGTTGCTGTCGTTGAGCTTCTTGAGCAGCTGGTCGTAGTCGGCGAGTGTCTCCTCGTCCGCGGTGAACGTGGTTCCGTTGTTCCAGCCCGGGGACATCTTCACGCTGATGCGGTCGCTGCCCCACACGTCACTGACGGCGTCGAGGATGTCGAGGAGGAACTGGGCCCGCTTCTCGCTGCTGCCTCCGTAGGCGTCGGTGCGCTGGTTGAGACGCGGGTTGAGGAACTGCGGGATCAAGTGGGATTGCTGGGCGTGGAGTTCCACGCCGTCGAAGCCGGCGCGGCGGGCGTTCTCGGCCGCATGGCGGTAGTCGGCGATGGTGGCGGCGATCTCGGCGGCGGCGTAGGCGCGCGGGGTGACGGTGTCCTTCGGGCCGGAGGGGGTGAAGGACTTCTCAGCGGGGTTGATGGCCGAGGGTCCGGCGGGCAGGCGGCCGCCGAGGTGGTCGGGGTGGGAGGCCGTGCCGAGGTGGCCGAACTGGGAGACGATCCGCCCGCCGGCCTCGTGGACGGCTTCGGTGACCTTCACCCAGCCGGCGGTCTGCGTGTCGGTGTAGATGCCGGGCGCGTGGATGAAGCCGATCGCGTCGGGGCTGACCCAGGTTCCCTCGGTGACGATCAGGCCGGCGCCGGCGCGCTGTGCGTAGTAGGTCGCGTGGAGGTCGGTGGGGGCCAGCTCGGCGTTCTGAGCGCGGGCGCGGGTCATGGGGGCCATGACGACACTGTTGGGGAGCTCCAGCGCGCCGAGGCGGACGGGCTGCAGCAGGGGCTGAG
>NZ_JBEOVJ010000128.1:0-13477 GCF_040295435.1 Streptomyces sp. NPDC002809 | reverse complement strand
CTGGGGGGCGGGGGCGAGGGCCCGGGCCCCCCCCCCCCGACTGTTTGCGCCGTACAGTTGAATACGCCGCAGCCGTCACCGTCCATGCAGAAAGGCGCCGCGCAATGGTGCAGATCAAGACCCCCGAGCAGATCGCGAAGATGCGTGAGGCGGGGCTGGTGGTCGCTGCCATTCACGCGGCCACCCGTGAGGCGGCCGTGCCCGGCGCCACCACGCAGGACCTGGACCAGGTCGCCCGCAAGGTGATCGCCGACCACGGCGCGAAGTCGAACTTCCTCGGTTACGGCGGATTCCCCGCGACGATCTGCACCTCGGTCAACGAGGTCGTCGTCCACGGCATCCCGGACGAGAAGACCGTCCTCAAGGACGGCGACATCATCTCCATCGACGCCGGCGCGATCATCGACGGCTGGCACGGCGACGCCGCGTACACGGCCTTCGTCGGCACCGGTCACGCTCCGGAGCTCATCGAGCTCTCCCGGGTGACCGAGGAGTCGATGTGGGCCGGCATCGCGGCGATGAAGGTGAACGGCCGCCTGGTCGACATCTCGAAGGCGATCGAGTCCTACATCCGCCGCCAGCCCCGTCCGGCGACCGGCAAGTACGGCATCATCGAGGACTACGGCGGGCACGGCATCGGCACCGAGATGCACATGGACCCGCACGTGCTGAACTATGTCGCCCGCAAGCGCGGCAAGGGCGTCAAGCTGGTCCCGGGCCTCTGCCTGGCCATCGAGCCGATGGTCTCCCTCGGCACGGCCCGCACAGAGGTGCTGGAGGACGAGTGGACCGTCATCACCACCGACGGCACCTGGTCCTCCCACTGGGAGCACAGCATCGCCCTCACGGAGCAGGGCCCGCTGGTCCTGACCGCTCCGGACTGCGGCCGCGAGAAGCTGGCGCAGTACGGCGTGGAGACGGCTCCCGACCCGCTGGGCTGAGTTCCCGGCCCGGCGGCGTGATTGAAAGCCACCCGGAGGTCTAAGGATCAGCCGCGGTGGGCAAACTTGACGGATTCGTCTTTTGGAGTCCGCTGACGTAGACTGACTCGTCGGCTCTCGTGCATCCGTGTGTCCGCATACGAGTGACGGAAGTCGATCAAGGTAGCCGATTCGAAAGGCGAAGCGTGGCCAAGAAGCAAGGTGCCATCGAAATTGAGGGCACCGTGATCGAGTCCCTCCCGAACGCCATGTTCAAGGTGGAACTCCAGAACGGTCACAAGGTCCTCGCGCACATCTCCGGCAAGATGCGGATGCACTACATCCGAATCCTTCCGGACGACCGGGTCGTGGTGGAGCTCTCCCCGTACGACCTGACGCGTGGCCGGATCGTCTACCGCTACAAGTAGATCTTGCCCACATCCCGCTTCGGCGGGGTGCTGGCACTGACCCGGAGAACCTGACATCCCATGAAGGTCAAGCCGAGCGTCAAGAAGATCTGCGACAAGTGCAAGGTGATCCGCCGTCACGGTCGGGTCATGGTCATCTGCGACAACCTGCGCCACAAGCAGCGCCAGGGCTGACGCACGACCCCCTCGCATCTCGCAGTACTTCGCGCGACGCACGTAAACGTACATACGCAGTGCCCGTCCAAGCCACGGCTGACGACACCTCCGGCGGGGGCCGGAGACCCGGGCGTACCACCTCTCCCAGCGAGAGGTCGGCGGTCGGGAGTGGCACTGCGGAAGACCCCCGAAATGACAACTGGAGCCATTGAATGGCACGCGTTTCAGGTGTTGACATCCCGCGCGAAAAGCGCGTGGAGGTTGCCCTCACCTACGTCTTCGGTATCGGGCGCACCCGGTCCAAGGAGATCCTCGCCACCACCGGCGTGAACCCGAACACCCGCGTTCGTGACCTGGCCGAAGAGGACCTGGTCAAGATCCGCGAGTACGTGGACGCCAACCTCCGCACCGAGGGTGACCTTCGCCGCGAGATCCAGGGCGACATCCGCCGCAAGATCGAGATCGGCTGCTACCAGGGCATCCGCCACCGTCGCGGTCTCCCGGTCCACGGCCAGCGCACCAGCACGAACGCTCGTACCCGCAAGGGCCCGCGTCGCGCGATCGCCGGTAAGAAGAAGCCGGGCAAGAAGTAGTCCTCAGCGGACGCACTGCGAGCGTCCGGATCTCCGGACATCCGCAGTATCCAGCGGTCTTCGCTGTAGGACCGATCACCTCCCCTCTCCATCTGGAGTCAAGACATGCCCCCCAAGGGTCGTCAGGGCGCAGCCAAGAAGGTGCGTCGCAAGGAAAAGAAGAACGTCGCTCACGGGCACGCCCACATCAAGAGCACGTTCAACAACACCATCGTCTCGATCACGGACCCCTCGGGCAACGTGATCTCCTGGGCCTCCGCCGGCCACGTCGGCTTCAAGGGCTCGCGCAAGTCCACCCCCTTCGCCGCGCAGATGGCCGCCGAGTCGGCCGCCCGCCGCGCGCAGGAGCACGGCATGCGCAAGGTTGACGTCTTCGTCAAGGGTCCGGGCTCCGGCCGCGAGACCGCGATCCGCTCCCTGCAGGCCACGGGCCTGGAGGTCGGTTCGATCCAGGACGTCACCCCGACGCCGCACAACGGCTGCCGTCCGCCGAAGCGTCGCCGCGTCTGATCCGCTGCGGTCGGTGACGGCCGTGCGTCAGTAGCGTGGGTACGGGCGGTATGCCCCCTACGGGGGTGTGCCGCCCGTATCCTTGTTTCATCTGTCGGGTGTCAAATAGTGGGCGCCCACGACTGAAGGATTCACACATGCTTATCGCTCAGCGTCCGTCGCTGACCGAAGAGGTCGTCGACGAGTTCCGCTCGCGGTTCGTCATCGAGCCGCTGGAGCCGGGCTTCGGCTACACGCTCGGCAACTCCCTGCGTCGCACGCTCCTCTCCTCGATCCCGGGTGCCGCTGTCACCAGCATCCGTATCGACGGTGTCCTGCACGAGTTCACCACCGTGCCGGGCGTCAAGGAGGACGTGACCGACCTCATCCTCAACATCAAGCAGCTGGTCGTCTCCTCGGAGCACGACGAGCCGGTCGTGATGTACCTGCGCAAGCAGGGTCCCGGCCTGGTCACCGCTGCCGACATCGCCCCGCCGGCCGGTGTCGAGGTCCACAACCCGGACCTCGTCCTGGCCACGCTGAACGGCAAGGGCAAGCTGGAGATGGAGCTGACCGTCGAGCGCGGTCGCGGCTACGTCTCCGCCGTCCAGAACAAGCAGGTGGGCCAGGAGATCGGCCGGATTCCGGTCGACTCCATCTACTCGCCGGTGCTCAAGGTCACGTACAAGGTCGAGGCGACCCGTGTCGAGCAGCGCACCGACTTCGACAAGCTGATCGTCGACGTCGAGACCAAGCAGGCCATGCGTCCCCGTGACGCCATGGCGTCGGCCGGTAAGACCCTGGTCGAGCTGTTCGGTCTGGCGCGCGAGCTCAACATCGACGCCGAGGGCATCGACATGGGCCCGTCGCCGACGGACGCCGCGCTCGCCGCCGATCTGGCGCTGCCGATCGAGGAGCTCGAGCTCACGGTCCGCTCGTACAACTGCCTCAAGCGCGAGGGCATCCACTCGGTGGGCGAGCTCGTGGCCCGCTCCGAGGCGGACCTGCTCGACATCCGCAACTTCGGTGCGAAGTCGATCGACGAGGTCAAGGCGAAGCTGGCCGGTATGGGCCTGGCGCTGAAGGACTCGCCTCCCGGCTTCGACCCGACCGCCGCGGCCGACGCCTTCGGCGCGGACGACGACGCGGATGCGGGTTTCGTGGAGACCGAGCAGTACTGAGTCGCCTCCGGCTGGGGTGCCCGGGTCTTCCGGGTGCCCCGGACCGGGCGAGGGCTTTGTCCTCAACTGCCGGACGGGCTTGATTTCGGCTCGTGCGCGAGGGTTCTGCCCTCGATCGCCGGACGGTCTCGGATCGTCCGGCCCACGCATACTTCCGTGTGGCGACCGCCGCGCGGGAACTGACACCGGTACCTGATACGGCCGGTGCAGCACACAAGGAGAAAACCATGCCTCAGCCCGCCAAGGGTGCCCGTCTGGGCGGCAGCGCTGCGCACGAGAAGCTTCTTCTCAACAACCTTGCGAAGTCGCTGTTCGAGCACGGCCGCATCACCACGACCGAGGCCAAGGCCCGCCGCCTGCGTCCGGTCGCCGAGCGTTTCATCACCAAGGCGAAGAAGGGCGACATCCACAACCGTCGCCTGGTGCTGCAGTCGATCACGGACAAGGGCATCGTGCACACGCTCTTCACCGAGATCGCCCCGCGGTACGAGAACCGCCCCGGTGGCTACACCCGCATCACCAAGATCGGCAACCGTCGTGGCGACAACGCCCCGATGGCCGTCATCGAGCTGGTCGAGGCCCTGACCGTGGCGCAGGCTGCCACCGGTGAGGCCGAGGCCGCCACGAAGCGTGCGGTCAAGGAAGACGCCCTCAAGAAGGACGAGACCCCGGTCGAGTCCGTCGAGGACGCCAAGCCGGCCGAGGCCGACGAGGAGTCCAAGGACGCCTGAGCGTTCTGAGACCTCTGGACGGGCCCGCATCACCCTTCGGGGCGGTGCGGGCCCGTTTCGCTGTGTACGGATCTTGAGAGGATCGCTGGTGTGAGTGACGTGGTGGAGCCCGGTTTCGTCCGGGTGCGGCTGGACCTGGCGTACGACGGCAAGGACTTCTCGGGCTGGGCGAAGCAGACCGGCCGGCGGACCGTCCAGGGGGAGATCGAGGATGCGCTGCGGACCGTGACCCGCTCCGTGCGCACCTACGACCTGACCGTGGCCGGACGCACCGATGCCGGGGTGCACGCCCGGGGCCAGGTCGCGCACGTGGACCTGCCGGCCGAGGTGTGGGCCGAGCACGCCTCGATGCTGCTGCGGCGGATGGCCGGGCGGATGGCGCCCGATGTGCGGATCCGGCGGATCGAGGAGGCGCCGGCCGGGTTCAACGCCCGCTTCTCGGCCCTGTGGCGCCGGTACGCCTACCGGGTGTCGGACGGCCCCGGTGGTGTCGATCCGCTGGTGCGGGGTCATGTGCTGTGGCACGACCGGGAGTTGGACCTCGATGCGATGAACGCGGCTGCGGCGCGCATGACGGGGGAGCACGACTTCGCCGCGTACTGCAAGAAGCGCGAGGGGGCGACGACCATCCGGACCCTGCAGAAGCTGAGTTGGGTACGTGACGAGGCGTCCGGGATCATCACCGGGACCGTGCAGGCCGACGCCTTCTGCCACAACATGGTGCGTGCGCTGGTGGGGGCGATGCTGTTCGTGGGCGACGGGCGCCGCCCGTATCCCTGGCCGGCCGAGGTGCTGGCGGCCCGGGTGCGCGATCCCGGGGTGCACGTGGTGCGGCCGCACGGGCTGACGCTGGAGGAAGTCGCCTACCCGGCCGATGAGTTGCTTGCGGCCAGGGCGGTGGAGGCGCGCAACGTGCGGACGCTTCCCGGGGCCGGCTGCTGCTGACGTCCGGTCAGGCGGTCGTCAGGGGGCCGTGTGCCTCCGCCGGCGCAGCTCGGACGTGAGGGTGCCCGCCAGGTACAGTGTCGCGCCGCTCAGCAGCGAGGAGCGGAACCAGCCGACCCGCGGACTCCACCAGGCGAGGGCCGCCGCCGCGCCGACGGCCACCAGCGCGGCGGTACGGATCAGCCACCAGCGGCCGGTCCGCGGGGTGCCTTGGCCGGGCGCGGGCGGATGGCTGCCGGTGCTCGTCGTCATCGTGTCGCGCATCCCCGCCAGGATGGAGCGGCGGGGCTGCACCCGGGCGCCGGGGATGTCGCCGAGGATCTCGGTGTCCCCGCCGAAGCCCGGCGGCACGGGCGGCAGGCCGAGGGCGGACACCAGATCGGCCTGGTGACGGACCGGGTCGCCGGTGGCGCGCAGGATGTGCGCCAGGGGGCGCGGGTCCGCCACCCGGTACAGACGGGCCAGGTCGCCGGCGGCTGCCTGTACGTCGGCGTGGTCGGGGGCGGGGGACTCGGTGTCCCAGGTGTGCGTGACGATCCGGCGGCCCTGGTGGAGGGCGGTGACCGTGCAGCGCTCGGGGGTGCGGTGCAGGATCAGGGCGGGCCAGCTCTCGCCGGTCGTGAAGGTCTCCGCCGCCGCGGTCAGCGGCTCCTCCGGCAGCAGTGCCGTGCGCCGGCCGCGGGAGGCTTCGGGGACCACCTCGGCATAGCTGTATCCCTGGCCCGCCGGGGCGGTACGCAAGGAGAAGCCGCTGAGCAGGGCCGCCTGGGCCACGGCGGCCGGGGGCGCGGGCACGATGGCGACCGCGCGTGGGGTGAGGGCCGCCCAGTCGGGGGCGACGGCGGGCGGCTCGGGCGGGCGGCCGAAGAACGGGATCCGGGCTGCGAGGTCGAGCCGGACGTCGGACCGGGCTTCGAGGAACTCGGTACGGGGGTCGCCGAGCCGGTTCCACGGGTACTCGGTGGCGTGGACGCCGATGGCCCGGAAGACGTCGAGGGCCTCGGCCGGCCGGTCGTCCATGATCAGCATCAGGGCCAGGTCGTTGCGGAAGCCGGCCGCCTCGCGGTCGCCCGCTCCGGCGTAGGTGTCGGAGAGGGCCAGGGCCCGGGTAATGGCTGCCGCGACCTTCGGCCCGTACGGGTCGGGGCCCTCGGGTTCGTCCGCCTCGGACAGCCGGTACTCCAGTGCCGCCTGGAGCGGCAGAGCGTGCAGCTTCGAACCAGGCGGGGCGGACTCGGCCACCCGCTCCGCGTACCGGAACATCTCCTCGTGCGAGCCGTACCACTTGGCGCACAGGTACTGCAGCGCCTGCGCGTGGCAGCCGAAGTGGTGCGGGTCGCGGGCCTCGGCCTCGGCGAGGTAGGCGTCGAAGACCTCGCGCGGGGCCTGCGTGCCGCGGGCGTGGGTGAGCGCGATGCGCCAGGGGACCGGGTCGGCGGGGTTGAGCTCGGCCGCGGCGCCGATCACCGGCACGGCGTCCTCCAGGAGTGCGAAGAAGGCCTGGAACTGGTCCCGTTCGACATCCTTCGCGCGGGCGTCCGTCCGCACCTTCCACGCCTGGTGGAGGTGGAGGTCCGCGACGACCAGAAGGGCGTCGGGGTCGTCGGGGGACTCCGCCAGCCAGGCGTCCAGCCAGCCGTCGTGGTGCAGCGCGGTCCTGGCCAGCCGGCCCACGTAGGCGTCCCTGCGCTCCCACTGCGCGTGCAGCCGCGTCGAGGCGAGGAGCTCCCGCGCCGGGGCGTGGTCGCCGGCCGTCGCCGCTGTGAGGGCGGCCCGCAGCGGGGCGTCCGGCGGGTCCAGGACCACGGCCTCGTCGGGGGCCAGGTCGACACCGACGGCTTCGCGGTGGCGCAGGATGCGCAGGAAGGAGACCAGGAAGACGAGACGCACAGCAGCGGTCCTCCGCATCCGGGAGAGTTGGCTGAACCGAAGGAACGGGCCGGTCAGGTGGCGGGTGCGGTGGCCGCGGCCGAGGCCTGGACCTCGCCGCGGTGCCGGATCTGACGGAAGGCGAAGTTCGTCAGGTCGTCGCCGACGGCGAACACGTCCTTGTCGGCCTTGGTGACGTTCTTCCCGCTGGTGAAGCCGCTGATCGCGAAGTAGGCGTACCGGCCGTAGGAGTTGGCCGTGCGGCGGCAGAAGGAACCGGCGGGGCAGAACGACTGCACACCTGCGCCGCTGAGCGGTGCGATGCTGCCGCTGGCCTGCTGGGCGGCCTTCTTGGCCTGGGCTTCCGTCTCGAAGACCGCGAGGCCGAGGGTCACGGCCACACCGCTGCGGCTGTACGTGGCCCGGATGACCTGGTCGCAGCCGTTGTTCGTGAGGATCGAGCCCAGTGCGCCCTTGGTGGTCGTGGCGCACTTCGTGGTGTGGTGCGTCGCGCCCTTGGAGTAGACGCGGTCGCCCATCGTCAGCTTCTTGCCGGGGAAGAAGGCGTCGACCGTGACGGGCGCCCGGTCCTTCTTCACGTCGGATATGTAGTCCTTCGGATCCGGCGGGGGCGGCGGGGCCACCGACGAGAACGAAGGCTCGGGCTCCGCCGTGTCGCTCGGCAGAGCCGTCGCCGACGGCAGCTCGCTCGCGTTCTTCCCGGACGTGCCGCCGGAGTCGTCCTTGTTGGTCGAGATGACCGCGGTCGCCACGATCGCGGCGACCGCCGCGGTGGCCAGCGCGCCCCCGCCGATCATCAGCCACTTCTTGCGCCTGGCGCGTGCCGCGGATGTCTCGGCCAGCGCTGCCCAGTCCGGAGTCCCAGTGCCCCCGGGCCCCCAGGAGGGCCCCCCTTGCCCAAAGCTCATGCCGCGAATCCTAGGCCCTTTTGTTCGGATCAGGCCGGGCTCGTGGGGTCCGGCACACACATCTGCGGCGTTGTCGTCCATCACCAACTCCCCCATGGGCCCGCAGGACATGGGGGGATCCCTCGGCGTTCCCTCGATCCTCGGCCGCGCAGGTGCACGCACCGGACCCCGCTCCCCGATCCGGCCCGATCCGAAGGACGGGACCGGGACCGGGGGTAATCCGGTTGGGCCAGGGCTTCGCTGCCCGTGACAATGCTCTGCATGGGACATCTTGAAGCAGGCCATCTTGAGTACTACCTACCGGACGGGCGGGTGCTGCTCGGCGATGCTTCGTTCCGCGTCGCGGACGGTGCCGTGGTCGCCCTCGTGGGGGCGAACGGCGCCGGGAAGACCACGCTGCTGCGGCTGCTCGCCGGTGAGCTCCAGCCGCACGGCGGCTCGGTGTCGGTGAGCGGCGGACTCGGCGTGATGCAGCAGTTCGTCGGCTCGGTGCGCGACGAGCGCACGGTGCGCGACCTGCTGGTCTCCGTCGCCCAGCCCCGGATCCGCGAGGCCGCCGGCGCCGTCGACCGGGCCGAGGAGCTGATCCTCACCACCGACGACGAGGCCGCGCAGATGACGTACGCGCAGGCACTGAGCGACTGGGCGGAGGTGCGCGGATACGAGGCCGAGACGGTCTGGGACATGTGCACCATGGCGGCGCTCGGCGTTCCGTACGAGAAGGCGCAGTGGCGTGAGGTGCGCACACTCTCCGGCGGCGAACAGAAGCGGCTGGTGCTGGAGGCGCTCCTGCGCGGGCCCGACGAGGTGCTGCTGCTCGATGAGCCGGACAACTATCTGGACGTCCCCGGCAAGCGGTGGCTGGAGGAGAAGCTGAGGGAGACCCGTAAGACGGTCCTCTTCGTCTCCCACGACCGGGAGCTGCTGTCCCGGGCCGCCGAGAAGATCGTCAGCGTGGAGCCCAGCCCGGCCGGTAGTGACGTCTGGGTGCACGGCGGTGGCTTCGGTACGTACCACCAGGCCCGCAAGGAGCGGTTCGCGCGCTTCGAGGAACTGCTGCGGCGCTGGGAGGAGGAGCACGCCCGGCTGAAGGCGCTCGTCCTGCGGATGCGGCAGCAGGCGGCGAACAGCCCGGACATGGCCAACCGCTACCACGCGATGCAGACCCGCTTCAAGAAGTTCGAGGACGCCGGCCCGCCCCCGGAGCCGCCGCGCGAGCAGGACATCAAGATGCGGCTGCGCGGCGGCCGGACCGGGGTGCGGGCGGTGACCTGCAAGAACCTGGAGCTGACCGGTCTGATGAAGCCGTTCGACCTGGAGATCTACTACGGGGAGCGGGTCGCCGTCCTCGGCTCCAACGGGTCGGGGAAGTCGCACTTCCTGCGTCTGCTGGCGGGCGAGCCGGTGGCGCACACGGGGGAGTGGAAGCTCGGGGCGAGGGTGGTGCCCGGACACTTCGCGCAGACCCACGCCCATCCGGAGCTGCTGGGCAAGACCCTCGTCGAGATTCTGTGGACGGAGCAGGCCAAGGACCGGGGCGGCGCCATGTCCGTACTGCGGCGGTACGAACTGGAGCGGCAGGGGGACCAGCCGTTCGAGAAGCTGTCCGGCGGCCAGCAGGCCCGTTTCCAGATCCTGCTCCTGGAGCTGGCCGGCACGACCGCGCTGCTGCTGGACGAGCCGACCGACAACCTGGACCTGGAGTCGGCCGAGGCGCTCCAGGACGGGCTGGAGGTCTACGACGGCACGGTGATGGCGGTCACGCACGACCGCTGGTTCGCGAAGTCCTTCGACCGGTACCTGGTGTTCGGTTCGGACGGCTTCGTACGGGAGACGACGGAGCCCGTGTGGGACGAGCGACGGGTCGAAAGGGCCCGGTGACGCGGGGCGCGCCGTGTCCGGTGGGTGGGGGTGTGGCCCCTCCGGGGCGTCTCCTCAGAAATGGCGTGTGCACCCGGGACCGCGAGGGTCCCGGGTCGTACGCCATTTCCTGCGGGGACTCCCCTGCACGTCCCCACCCTGCATCACGTGCGTCTGCACATCGGCGACACGACCGTCGCAGACGCAGGACGGCCGGTCCGGGGCCGTGCAGGGGAGTCCCCGCAGGACGACGAACACATACCCGGCCCGCTCTGCGTACCGGCGGAACGTTCGTCGTTTGAGGAGACGCCCCGGAGGGGCCCCGGACCCCACCCACGGCACATGGCGAACCCCCCGGGGGCACCCGCACAAACCCAGCCCGTCCGGCGCTTGAGGACGGAACCCCGCACCACAGAGGCCCGCACCACAGAACCCCGCCCACGGAACCCCGCACCAAGGACCCCCACTGCCGCCCGCCCAAGGGCGACGCGTTTTGACCCGTCCGGGGCGGGGCGGGTAGTGTCGGTGACTGTTATACGTATTGGCTTCGTCGTTCTCACGCGAAGGGCCCTTACGTAGGTTCCCTGGAGCAGTTACCAGTGGCTCGCATACGGGCGTCGTTCCCGGCATTGTGAGCCCCAGCTGCATGATCGCTTCAGGGGAGCCGTGTGTCTGGACCCCATCCACTGAAGAAGCGAAGGCTACGAAGTGCGTACGTACAGCCCCAAGCCCGGCGATGTCACTCGCCAGTGGCACATCATTGACGCCGAGGACATCGTTCTCGGGCGTCTGGCCACGACGGCTGCGAACCTCCTCCGAGGCAAGCACAAGGCGATTTACGCCCCCCACATGGACATGGGCGACTTCGTCATCATCATCAACGCCGACAAGGTTCACCTGTCCGGCAACAAGAAGACCCAGAAGATGGCGTACCGCCACTCCGGGTTCCCGGGTGGTCTCCGCTCCGTGCGTTACGACGAGCTGCTCGCGAAGAACCCCGAGAAGGCCGTCGAGAAGGCCATCAAGGGCATGATCCCCAAGAACACCCTGGGCCGTCAGATGATCTCGAAGCTGAAGGTCTACGCGGGCGACCAGCACCCGCACGCTGCGCAGCAGCCGGTCCCGTACGAGATCACCCAGGTCGCGCAGTAGTTCCGGCCTCCCCCCAAAGACGTAAAGAAAGATCTGAGGAGAATCGTGGCCGAGACCACTGCAGAGACGCCCGTCGAGGGCACCGAGGTCACCGAGGGCGAAGAGACCTTCGCCGAGGTGACCACCTTCGAGTCGGAGGTCCCCGTCGAGGGTGAGTACACCTCCGAGTCGCTCGCAGGCCGCTTCGGCGACCCGCAGCCGGCGGCCGGCCTGGGCCGTCGCAAGAACGCCATCGCCCGCGTCCGGATCGTTCCGGGCACCGGCAAGTGGAAGATCAACGGTCGCACCCTTGAGGACTACTTCCCCAACAAGGTGCACCAGCAGGAAGTCAACGAGCCCTTCAAGGTGCTCGAGCTCGACGGCCGCTACGACGTCATCGCCCGCATCTCGGGTGGCGGCGTCTCCGGTCAGGCCGGCGCCCTGCGCCTCGGCGTTGCCCGCTCGCTGAACGAGGCGGACGTGGACAACAACCGCGCCACGCTGAAGAAGGCCGGCTTCCTCTGCCGTGACGACCGTGCGGTCGAGCGCAAGAAGGCCGGTCTCAAGAAGGCCCGTAAGGCCCCGCAGTACAGCAAGCGCTAAACCGCCTGCTCAACCGCGTTCTACGTTCGCCCCGGCGGCACACTCGTGCTGCCGGGGCGTTCGTTTATTGGCGGTCACGGGCATATAACGGCATAAGGCATTCATAGGCTTGTTGCTTACTTAGTCTGAATTTTTGCGTTTCGGAGCACCTTCGGAGGACACCAGTGGGACGACTCTTCGGCACGGACGGCGTGCGCGGTGTCGCCAATGCGGATCTGACGGCCGAGCTCGCGCTCGGTCTCTCGGTCGCGGCGGCGCACGTACTGGCCGAGGCGGGCACCTTCGAGGGCCATCGGCCGACGGCCGTGGTGGGCCGCGACCCGCGAGCCTCCGGAGAGTTCCTGGAAGCCGCCGTGGTGGCCGGCCTCGCCAGCGCGGGCGTCGACGTCCTGCGCGTCGGCGTGCTGCCGACCCCCGCTGTGGCCTACCTCACGGGCGCCCTGGGTGCCGACATCGGAGTGATGCTCTCCGCCAGCCACAACGCCATGCCGGACAACGGTGTCAAGTTCTTCGCCCGCGGTGGCCACAAGCTCGCCGACGAGCTGGAGGACCGCATCGAGACGGTCTACGAGCAGCACCGCACCGGCGAGCCGTGGGCCCGTCCCACCGGCGCCGGCGTCGGCCGGATCAGCGACTACGTCGAGGGCTTCGACCGCTACGTGGCCCACCTCATCGCCGTCCTGCCCAACCGGCTCGACGGCCTGAAGGTCGTCCTCGACGAGGCGCACGGCGCTGCCGCCCACGTCTCGCCCGAGGCCTTCGCCCGGGCCGGGGCCGAGGTCGTCACGATCGGTGCCGATCCGGACGGTCTGAACATCAACGACGGCTGCGGCTCCACGCACCTGTCGCTGCTCCGCGCCGCCGTCGTCGAGCACGGCGCCGACCTCGGCATCGCCCACGACGGCGACGCCGACCGCTGCCTGGCCGTGGACGGGGCGGGCGAGGAGATCGACGGCGACCAGATCCTGGCCGTGCTGGCCCTCGCCATGCGCGAGGCCGGGCAGCTGCGCAAGGACACCGTGGTCGGCACCGTGATGTCGAACCTCGGCTTCAAGATCGCCATGGAGCGCGAGGGCATCCAGCTCGTCCAGACGGCCGTCGGCGACCGTTACGTCCTGGAGTCGATGAAGGCCGAGGGCTACGCCCTGGGCGGCGAGCAGTCCGGACACGTCATCGTCCTGGACCACGCCACGACCGGCGACGGCACGCTGACCGGCCTGATGCTGGCGGCCCGGGTCGCCGCCACCGGCCGTTCGCTCGCCGATCTGGCCGGTGTGATGGAGCGCCTGCCGCAGGTCCTCGTCAACGTGCCGGACGTGGACAAGTCCCGTGTGGGCACCTCCCCGGAGCTGGCCGCGGCCGTCGCCGAGGCCGAGCGCGAACTGGGTGCCACCGGCCGTGTGCTGCTGCGCCAGTCGGGTACGGAGCCGCTGGTGCGGGTCATGGTCGAGGCGGCCGACATCGAGCAGGCGCGCGCGGTGGCCGGACGACTGGCCGATGTGGTGAAGTCCGCGCTGGGTTAGGACCGCGGTGGGGGGGGGGGGGGGGGGCCGCCCCCCCCCCCCCCCCGACGCCGCCCGGGGCCCCCCGGGGCAGCGGGGGGGCCCCCCCTTGGGGGGGGCCCCCCCCCCCCCCCCCCCAA
>NZ_JBEOVJ010000127.1:0-14963 GCF_040295435.1 Streptomyces sp. NPDC002809 | reverse complement strand
CCGCTTCTCGGCCTGCTTCTCGGTGCGCAGCGACTTGCGGGCGGTCTTGCGGCCGGCGCACCGGTCGGCCGACCGGTGACAGACCCCCTCTTTTCTGCGGCGTGCGACTCAGACGGCGCCCAGTGCCTGACTGATGGCGTCGGCGGCCTCGATGACCTCTCGGGTCAGTGCGAGGCGCTGCCCCTCCGTCTCGGTGCGGCTGCCGAGGAGGGACGTGGGGCCCCACAGGGAGATGGCGGCCACGACGTCCCCCGAGGAGTCGCGGACCGGTGCGGCGAGGGAGGCGCGGCCCAGGGCGCGCTCCTCCGCCTCGACGGCGTAGCCGGTGCGGCGCACGGTGTCGATCTCGGTGTCGAGGAGGTCGTGGCTGGTGGTCGTGAAGTCGGTGTGCGCCGCGAGCGGTTCCGGAAGCAGCGTGCGGCGTTCCTTGGGCGTGAGCCCGGTGAGGAGACATTTGCCGATGCTGGTGGCGTGCAGCGGGGCGGTGTGTCCGGCCTGTGTGTAGGACTTGGGGGCGCGCGTTCCCTCGAAATTGCACAGGAACATCAGCTCGGTCCCGCGGCGGATGGCGACGTTGGCCCCCAGTCCCGTGCGTGTGGCCAGATCCTGGAGGACCATGCGGGCCGCGCGGTGGACGGGGTGGCGATTGGTGGCGGTGGCGGCGAGGGGGAGGATGCCCAGGCTGAGCCGGTAGAGGTTGCTGACGGGGTCACGTTCGACCATGTCGAGGCGTTCGAGGGTGGACAGCAGGCGGGAGGTGGTGGAGGATCCCAGCCCGGTGAGTTCGGCGACGTCGGAGACGCGTAGCTCGGCGCGGCCGGAGTCGAGTGCGCGCAGCACCGAGACGGCCCGTTCGACGCTCTGGTTCGTCCCGGCGTCGGTCGCCCGAATGGCCATGACCCTCCTCATTTTGCAAACCGCTTGCACAATCTGCATCAGCATATCGCGTGGGCCCGAGAGGTGGCTGCGAAATCCGGCGGAACGCGCACCGTCCCAGGTGCGCGTTCCGCCCTCGTCCCCGGCGTCAGGCGGGGCGCAGTCCGAACCACTCGAAGGCCGCGCTGCCGCGGGTCGCGTACATGCCGATGACCCGGCCCGTGAAGCCTCCCGCGACCTCCGTGCTGAGATAGCGGCCGTCCAGCGCGGCCAGGATCTCGAAGCCGCCCTCGGCGGTCTCGTACCCCAGGTGGAGGGTGTCGGGGCCGCCGATGCGCAGGCCCGGCGGGACCGCCGCCTCCGGGTCCGAGACGGAGGGCGGCAGGACCACGGTGGTCGTGACGTCGATCCGCAGGGTCAACGGACCCGGCGGCAGGGCGCGTTCAGCCAGGGTGTGGCACAGCGGACCGATCCTGGCGACAGCGCGGACCATGCCGGAGCCGTCCGTCTCCAACCGGTAGTGGTGCGCCTCGTCGAGTCGCACGGCGAGCCCGCCCAGACCTCCCGGGGCGACGTCGACCCGCGTACGGGCGGTGCAGTCGGGGTCCTGCTGGCGCCGCCCCACGAAGAGTGCGCCGGGCACGTCGAGGCTGTCCGCGCGGGCGTGCAGCACCAGGTGCCCCGGCCGCTCGTCGAGGCGGACGGCGGCCGGATCGTGCCGCCGCGGCGACACCCAGCACGGCGCGAGCGCGGGGGAGTCGAAGTCGTCCCGCTCCGGCTCGTCCGGCCAGGGGTGCGGCGACAGCGCGGGGGCCTCGGCTCGCAGGTCCACCGGCCCCGGCAGCGGCCACTCGTCCTCCCAGCGCACCGGCGCAAGGAACGTCTCCCGGCCCAGGCCGTGGTACTTGGGGGTGTCGCCGCGGGGCCGGGTGCCCAGCAGCACCATCCACCAGGTGTCGTCCTGTGCCTGTACGAGGTCTCCGTGGCCGATGTTCTGCACGGGGTGGCCGGTGCTGCGGTGGGAGAGCACGGGGTTGTCCGGGTGCGGTTCGAACGGCCCCGGCAGGCTGCGGGCCCGGGCCACCGACATCGCGTGGCCGCGTTCGGTGCCGCCCTCCGACAGCAGCAGGTACCACCAGTCGCCGATCCGGTACAGGTGCGGTCCCTCGGGGTACTGCAGCCCGCTGCCCGACCACAATGCCACCGGCTCGCCCAGCGCTTCGCCCGTCTCCGGGTCGATGCGCACCCCGTGGATGCCGTCGTCCGAGTACACGCACCAGCACGTGCCGTCCTCGTCCCAGGCGAGATCGGGGTCGATGCCGGGTACGCCGACCGGAACGGGGTCCGACCAGGGTCCCGCGGGGTCCTTCGCGGTGACCAGGACGGTGCCGGCGTCGGTGACCACGGTGGTGATCATCCAGAAGCGGCCGTCGTGGTGCCGCAGGGTGGGGGCGTACACACCGCACGAGGCCGGGACCGAGTCCGGCAGCTCCAACTGGCCGGGGCGGTCCAGCGCGTGACCGATCAGCCGCCAGTTCACCAGGTCGCGGCTGTGCCACAGGGGCACCCCGGGCACGTACTCGAAGCTGGACGTCGCCACGTAGTAGTCGTCGCCCACCCGGCAGATGCTCGGGTCCGGACTGAAGCCGGGTATCACGGGGTTGTCGAAGAGCGCCATGTTCGTCCCAGGGTGTGGCCGGGTGGCGGGAACGGCTGCCCGCCGGACCGCCACGATCGTCGAAGCGCTTCGAAAGTTGCACGGGGGCGGTGAGCTGTCAACGGTGGAACGTGCTCCGCACGGGGCCCGGCCACGCGAGTGGCGGGCCCCGCACGGAGGGTCAGCCGACGGCCGGGCGCAGGCGGACCGGAAGGGTCTGGTGCCCGTTGCTGATCAGGGAGGGCAGCGGCTGCAGTTCGGCCGCGGGAACAGCGAGTTCGGCCTCGGGGAACCGCTCGAAGAGCTGCTGGAGCGCGGTGGTGATCTCCAGGCGGGCGAGCGGGGCGCCGAGGCAGAAGTGCACGCCGTGGCCGAAGGCGAGGTGCTCCTTCGTCGGCCGGGTGACGTCGAAGAGGTCCGCGGATTCACCGTGCACGCCGGGGTGGCGGTTGGCGGCGGCGTAGGAGGCGAGGATCGCCTCGCCCCGGGCGATCTTCTGTCCGTCGGGCAGGGGTATGTCCGCCAGGGCGAAGCGCATGGGCAGGTACTTGACGGCGGGCTCGTGGCGAAGGGTCTCTTCGACGACGCTGTTCCAGTCGGCGCGGCCGGCCCGCAGGTGGGCCAGTTGCGCGGGATCCGCCAGCAGGGCGGTGATGGCCTGGTCGATCACGTTGACCGTGGTGTCGTACCCGGCGGAGACCATCAGCAGCAGCGTGTCACGCAGCTCGTCGTCGGTGAGGGCGCCGCCGTCCCCCTCGTCGTCGCGGGAAGCGATGAGGAGGGAGGTCATGTCGTCGCCGGGATCGGCGCGCTTGGCCGCGATCAGTCCGTTGAGCGCCTCGTACAGGGCGGCCGTGTTCGCGGTGGCCTCCTCGACGGTGAGAGTGGTGTCGAAGACACCGTCGACCAGGGCACGGAAGCCGTCGAGCTGATGCTCGGGGACACCCATGAGCTGGCCGATCACCGCGATCGGCAGCGGGTAGGCGAGGTCCTGGCGGAGATCGGCCACCTCACCGGCCGGCCGGGACTCGAGTTCGTCGAGGAGCGTGGCGACCACCTTCTCGACCGATGACCGAAGGTCCTGGATGCGGCGGGCGCTGAACGCCGGGGCCACCATCCGGCGGAGCCGCCGGTGGTCGCCTCCGTAGGCGGTGAACATGTTGCTCACGGCGACCCAGAGGGCGAGGGGCCAGGTGGCCACGGTCTCGGCGAACGCCGGCCAGTGGGCGCGGGCGTCCTTGGAGACGTCCGGGCTGGTGAGGAGTTCCTTGAGGAGCGCCGGGTCGGTGACCGACCACGCGGTCACCCCGAGGACGTCCACACGGGTGGCCGGACCGCGGTCGCGCAGGGCCTGGTACTCGGCGTGGCGGTCGGAGCCGGTGGGATCGAGTACGAGTAAGGGCTGCTCGGACATGGTGTCTCTCTCTCAGCGAGCGGTGGCGAAGCGGACGGGGAGGGATTCCAGGGCGCGGTGGAAGGGGCCCGGGCGCCAGCGCAGTTCAGCGGCGGGGACGGCGAGATCCATCTCCGGCAGGGCGTCGAGCAGATAGGTCACCGCGGTCTCGGCGATGAGATAGGCGTGGGAGCGGGCCGGGCAGGTGTGGGGGCCGATGCTCCAGGCCAGGTGGGCGCGGTTGCCCGAGATCCCGGTCGGCCCCTGGGTGAGTTCGGGGTCGTTGTTGCAGGCCGCCATGGATATGACGACGGGCTGGTGGGCCGGGAGCAGGAAGCCGTCGATGTCCGCGGGGTAGGGCGGATAGGTGATGCAGTAGTTCGCCATCGGCGGGTCCGTGTACAGGACGGTGTCGAGCGCGTCGCGCACCGTGGACTGGCCCGCGTGCAGTCCGGCGGAGAACTCCTCGTCGGTGAGGATCTTCAGCTGGGTGTTGGCGATCAGGTTGGTCAGGGGCTCGATGCCGGCGCCGTAGAGAGTGACGAGCTGGTGGCTCATCTCCTCGTCGGTCAGCTCCGCCGAGTGGGCCAGGAGGCGCGAGGTGATGTCGTCGGCGGGATCACGCCGGCGCAGGGCGACGAGGTCGGCGAGGGCCTGGCCGAGGATCTGGTTGCCCTGATGGGCGTCGGTGGTGTTGAAGATGCGCGCCATTCCGTCGGCGATACGGGCTCCGATCTCGTCGGGGCAGCCCAGCAGAGCACTCAGGATCCGGAAGGCGATCGGCCAGGCGTACTGGGTGAGCAGATCGGCGTTGCCGGTGGCGAGGAAGTCCCCGACGGACTCCGAGGCGATCCTCTCCACCTGGTCGCGCAGCCGGTGCTGGTCGACGGCGTTGATGCTGGCGGTGTTGGCCGCCCGGTAACGGGCGTGCTCCGCACCGCCGTTGCGCAGGGCGTTGGGCCGCCACTCCATCATCGGCCGCACGGGGCACGAGGCCGGCACCTGCTGCTCCCAGATGCGCGGGTCGGGCGGGAAGTACATGGGGTCGTTGAGGATGCGGCGGGCCTGGAGGTAGCCGATCACCAGCGTGGCCGGGATGCCGGGGGACAACTCGACGGGCACCAGGGGCCCGTAGGTCTTGCGCATCCGCTCGTAGGCGGCGTGCGGGTCGGCGGCGAAGCCCGGCTCGTACAGAGAGACCCTGCCCGGTGCGACCGTGGGCACGGAGCTGGTGAAGGTCATGACATGGGCTCCAGGGAGAGTGCTTCGCGGTGCGAGATCAGGTACTCCGCGAGCGTGATCAGGGCATGCAGGGAAGAGGTACGGTCGCGCGCGTCGCAGGTGGTCAGCGGCGTGTGAGGGTCCAGAGCGAGGGCCTGGCGCAGTTCGTCGGGGTCGTAGACGGGCGCGTCGGGGAAGGTGTTGATCGCCACCGCGTAGGGGATGCCCTCGCCCTCCAGCAGACTCAGAGCCTCGTGGCTCGCATCGAGGTCACGGGTGTCGGCCAGCACGAGGCAGCCGAGAGCGCCTTGTGCGAGGTCCTCCCACAGGGGCTGGAAGCGGACCTGCCCGGGGAGCCCGAACAGATACAGGGCGAGGGCACCGCCGGCCAGGTGGATACGGCCGAAGTCCATGCCCACGGTCGTCGTGGTCTTCTGCGGTGTGCCGCGCAGATCGTCGATCCCGACGCTGTCCTCGGTGATCGGCTCTTCCATCCGCAGCGGCCGTACCTCGGAAACGCTGCCGATGAAGGTCGTCTTGCCGACACCGAATCCGCCGGCGATCACGATCTTGGCGGACCGGGTCACCGTGGCCGGCACGTACGAGACGGCGTTCGGCGTGTCAGACCAGTTCTCGCAGTCCATCAAGCACCTTCTGCAGGAGGTCGTTTTCGGGCTGATCGTTCTCTGCGGCCGCCGGGCTGGCCAGATGACCGCTGTCCATGAGGGAGGAGACGAGGATCCGGATGGTGGAGGGCGGCAGCTGGAGCGCGGCAGCGATGTCCGCGACGGCCAGCCCTCCGTGGCCCACGGAGAACAGGCTCATCACCCGCCGGGCATCGGGCCCCAGTTGGCCGGTGGGGCTGGTCGAGGCGATGACCACGCTCTCCAGAAGCACGTTCTGGCGCGGGCGGACCCGTCCGCCCGTGCGGACATAGGGCCTCACCATGTCCGGGTCATGCCGTGGACCGGTCATACCGTGGTGCCTCCGTCCGGCTGGAGGACGGGCCTGCGTTCGGTGGTGCCGAGCTGCTCGCCCAGCCGCACCACGAGCAGGGCCATGTGGTGGCTGATCAGGCCGACGTCGGCGTGGGGTCCCGTCGTGACGACCGAGAGCATCGTGTTCTGACCGGCCGCCGTCGTCAGGCCGATCCGCTCGACGCTCTCGATCAGCTGCTGGCGCACGCCGCGCCCGCCGGTGAAGTTGTCCCACGCCCGGCCCGAGGCCCGCAGTGAGGCGGTCAGTGCGGCCAGCTTCTCGCCGTCCTCCTGGCCGATGGTCTGCGTCCGGGCCTTGAGCAGGCCGTCGCCGCTCATCAGTACGGCGTACCGGACGCCCTCCACTGAACCCAGCTGCTCGTCCAGCAGCCAGCCCAGGGCGTTCGAGTGGGTGTCCGACATGATCAACGTCCTTCGTCAGTGCTTGCGGTGTTCTGGTCGTCCCGGCTGATGCGGCTGCCGGCCATCCACGCGGCGGCCACGGCGGGCGTACCCGGCTCCACGGCAGGGGGGACCGGCTGCGTCCCGGTGGCGGGGCCCGTCCCGTCGGCGGGGCGCGTGGTGCGCCGGCGGACGGTGAGCCCGCTTGCCGTGGTGGGCTTGACCGCCGGAGCGGGCTCCGCTTCCGGGGCGGGGGCCGGCCGGGCGGCCGGCACGCTCTGTACGGACGACGGCCGGGGATGCTGGGGCGTCGTCAGGAGGGCCTGCGGGAGAACGATGATCGCGCGGGTGCCGCCGTACATGTTGGGCGCCGTCAGCTCGACGCGGAAGCCGTACTGGTCGGCGAGCACGGACGCGACGCGCAGCCCGGTCTGCGGGTAGGCACCGAGCTGCGTGATGTCGTCCCGCTGCTTGCCGGACATCACCTCGCGCGCCCAGGTCAGCCGCTCGTCCTCGATCCGCAGTCCGGCGTCGTCCACGACGAGGAAGGCGGCGTTCGCCCCGTGCTCCAGGGAGACGTGCACCCGGGCGTTCGGCGGGGAGTAGCGAAGCGCGTTGTCCAGCAGCACCGCCAGGGTGTGGACGACGGCTTCCACGGCCCGGCTCTGTACGGCGAAGGACTCCAGGTCCGTGTGCTGGATGCGCTGATAGCCCTCGACCCGCCCCATGGCCGTGCGGACGACGTCGGTGAGTGTGGTCGCCGGCCAGCGCCGCGACAGCTTGTCACCGGCCAGGACGCCGTACCCGGACGCGGTGAGCAGCATCTGCTGGGCCAGGTGGTCCATCTCGACCAGCGTGGCGTACGCCTCGTCCGAGACATGGCGGCGCACTCCGGCACTGATCGCGCTGCTCAGCTTCGCGGCCCGCTGCACCGTGTTGGAGGCGAAGGCGCGTACGGCCGCCCGGGCCACGTTCACCGACTCCTGCCGCGCCTGGTCGATCTGCTGCTCGGCCTCCGCCCAGACCTGCGCGAGCTGGTCCTGCGCGGCGTTCTGCGCAAGTTGTCCGGTCTGGCCGATGGCGGAGCAGGCCTGTCCCGCGAGGGCACCGAGGGCGCCCGCCATCTGGGTGTGGACCAGCTGGGGCGGCACGGCCAGGTCGGGCCGGTAGGCCTGCCCGGTCTGGACATGTGCCGCGGCGGCCGGAACGACGGTGTGCGCGATGTATCCGGCGAACTGCTCGGCGGCGCGTAACTGCTGCCCGAGCTGTTCGACGTGCTGCTGAAGGCCGTCGGCGCGGCGCCGCTGGGCGCGGGCCTTGCGGTGGAAGTGGAGCGTCGCACCGGCGCCCACCGCCAACGCGGCCACGATCAGTATGAGTTCGGTCATCAGGCCCTCACGGGAATCGGGGAGACGGTTCCGGTGCGTATGCCGCCGGTCGGGCCGTGCTGCTCGTTACGGGGGTGGGATTCCATCGTGTCTGTACTCCGTAGTGCCCGGTTTTCGGGATCTGTTGGCTGCCGAAGCCGACTTGTGGGGGGACGAGGGCGGTCGGCTCCGGATGATGAGTCGGGAATCTGCCGATTCCCCTGCCTCCGTGTACGCAGGAGGGAAGGGGGGATCCGGAGGATCGGCGAGATGGCGAATTTCGGCGCGCGCGCCGGATTGCGGCGGGGCCTGCCCGAGTGCCTGCTCGCGGTTCGGCCCGCTGTGCGCGCGGGAGCCTTCGAGAAGCTTCTGCGAGGTCGTGAGCTGCCGTTTCCGGCCGGCCCGGGAGTGTCCGGCAGGGCAGGAACGGCGGAGTCGGCCGACTGCCGGCGGGGTGAGCGTAAGGCCGGCGAGATGGGCATGGCGGAACTCTAGTTGGAATTGGCCTTGTTGCGCACGGGGCCCTTGTGTCTGATGGGAGGCTTTGCTGTGAAAGCTGAGGCAGTGTGGCCGTGTTGAGGGAAATCAGGAATCCGAAACGGATGTCGCACGGGGCCGTCTCGTCGCTTTTCGGTCCGGATGACGGCACATCAAGGTAAATATGCGGTACGGGAGTTGGCGGAGCCGCCGCCTGACGGACGGTGCCCGGTGAGGGGAGCCGGTCCAGCACGTGTGCCGCCGTCCGCCGATCTGCCCGCCGTCCGGAAGTACGTGAATGAGCGGTGGGGCAACGCGGGCCCGGGATATGGACGGTGGGAGTGGCGGCGGCCGAATTCGCCTCGGGAGAAGCTCGGTTGGCTTGCCGCTTCCCGGATCGCTGTGGAGCGCGCCGGTGCGAGTGGGGGAGTGGTGGTGCGTCGGCATTACTCCTCGCGGGCGGATCCGGTCGTACGCGGTATGCGGCGCACTCGCCCCCGATAGTTACCGCAGCGTAACTTACTGATGGGTTACCTACGGTAAGTGCCGCTGCTAGCTTGCGTTCACCTGCATTCCGAGCAGAGCGAGGAGTGAGCTGTGAGCCGCAAGAGCACCCGTTCGCTTTCCATCTTCCCCACGAAGTCCCCCATGGGTTCCCCCGCCCGCGGGACACGCCCCGGTAGCCTGCGCGCGGTGGCGGTTGCCGTGACCGCGGCGGCCTGTGTGGCCGCGTACGCCGCACCCGCGTCGGCCACCGACGGGGCGCAGCCCGTGGTGTCCCGCGGGGTCACGATCCCCGACTTCTACAACCCGCCGGCCGAACTGCCCTCCGCCAACGGCGCGGTGATCCGTCACGAGCCGCTGCCCCTCGGGCTGAGTCTGCCGGGCCTGGACGGCCGGCCCATGCCGGGTACGGCGACCCGGCTGATGTATCGCTCCACCGACTCGGGCGGGCAGGCCGTCGCGGTGACCGGCGCCTACATCGAACCGTCCGCCGCATGGAAGGGCTCCGGCCCGCGTCCGCTGGTGGCGCTGGCCTCGGGAACCGTGGGCCAGGGCGACCAGTGCGCGCCCTCCATGACCCTCCAGTACCCGCTGACCCTCAGCGGCGAGACCGTGTCGGTCGGCTACGAGACCCTGGCGATCTACCGGCTGCTCTCCGCCGGCGTCGCCGTCGTGGTCACCGACTATGTCGGTCTCGGCACGACCGACCGGCTCCACACCTACGTCAACCGGCTCGACCAGGGCCATGCCCTGCTGGACGCGGCCCGCGCCGCGCACCAGCTGCCCGGCACCTCGATCACGGCCGACTCGCGCACCGGTCTGTACGGCTACAGCCAGGGCGGCGGGGCCAGCGCGGCCGCGGCCGAACTCCAGCCGGCCTACGCGCCCGACGTCAAGCTCGCAGGCACCTACGCCGGTGCGCCGCCCGCGAACCTGACGTCGGTCATGAAGGGCATCGACGGCAGCGCCCTCGCCGGCGCCCTGGCCTGGTCGATCAACGGCTTCGCCCAGGCCGACCCCGACCTGAGGGACGTCATCGAGGCCAACGTCAACGACGCCGGCCGGGCCGCGCTGAAGGACGCCTCGACGATGTGCGTCGGGGACGCGATCTTCGGCTACGGCTTCACCAAGAGCACCAAGTGGACCACCAGCGGCAAGTCCCTCGGCGACGTCATCGCCGCCGAGCCCAAGGCGCAGGCCGCCCTGGACAGGCAGCGCATCGGCGCACTGAAGCCCGCGGGTCCGGTGCGCCTGGCCACCGGCGTGCAGGACGACATCGTGCCCCACGCCCAGGCGCGCCAACTGGCCCTGGACTGGTGCCGCAAGGGCGCCGACGTCACCTACGACGCCATCGTTCTGCCGAACCTCGGCGACAAGCTCCTGACCAACCACCTGGTCCCGCTGATCACCGACCAGGGCGACGCGATCTCCTGGATGACCGACCGCCTCTCGGGCAAGGGCACGACCTCCAACTGCTGGACGATGCCGCTCCAGCCCTGAAGCCTGACGCACTGACTCCCGACCCCGGACTGCCGGGCGGACCTCCGGTCCGCCCGGCAGTCGTGCTTCCGGCGCCCGGTCACGGTAAACCGGTGTCGCGACGGGGCCGGTGACACGATCATGGGACCCGGCCCCTGCCCGCCATCCGTGAAGGAAACCGCGCACCATGCCCGTACCGGCCGATCCGACCGTGCTCCATCCGATGCCCGACCAGCCGCGGGTGGTGCAGCTCAGACCTCTGGTGAAGTCCCCGCTGATCGAGGTCGGGGAGTACTCGTACTACGACGACCCGGACGACGCCACCGCGTTCGAGACACGCAACGTCCTCTACCACTACGGCCCGGAGAAGCTGGTCATCGGCAGGTTCTGCGCCCTGGGCACGGGGGTGCGGTTCATCATGAACGGCGCCAACCACCGTATGGACGGGCCCTCGACGTTCCCCTTCCCCACCCTGGGCGGCTCGTGGGCCGACCACTTCGACCTGCTCACCGGACTGCCGAACCGGGGGGACACCGTCGTCGGTCATGACGTCTGGTTCGGCCACGGCGCCACTGTGCTGCCCGGGGTGCGGATCGGAAACGGAGCGATCATCGGCGCCGGTTCCGTGGTCACCAAGGACGTGCCCGACTACGGGATCGTCGGCGGCAACCCGGCCCGCCTCCTGCGTACCCGCTACGACGAAGGGGACATCGCCCGGCTGCTCGCCGTGGCCTGGTGGGACTGGCCGGCGGAGCACGTCACCGCCCACGTGCGCACGATCATGTCGGGAACCGTCGACGATCTCGAAGCCGCCGCCCCGTCCGGGTGACGGCTGCCGCGCGCAGGGCCCGCCGAAATCCGGATGCGGCGGGCCCGCGCGCCGGTTATGGTCCTTCGCATGTTCTTCCAGCAGCTCTACGGCTGACGCGGGACGGGGCAGCGCCCCGTCTCCGTCCGGTAAGCCCTGTGCGCGCCCACGACCGGCCTCTGTGCCGGGGCGGCCGACGCACGGGTTCGCCGTGTCCATTTCGCCGCAGACCTGAATCGAGTGATCTTCCATGTCACGTCGCCGTGCACACATCGCCATGGCCGGTATCCCCGCCGTCAGCCACGTCCTGCCGAGCCTTGAGGTCATCCGTGAACTGGTGGCCCGTGGCCACCGGGTGACGTATGCCAACGACCCGGTGATGGCCGACCGGATCGAGGCCACCGGGGCCGAGTTCGTCCCGTACGGCTCCGTCCTGCCGGTCGCCGACAACAACTGGCCCGACGACGCCATCGGCGCGATGAGCCTCTTCCTCGACGACGCCGTCCAGGCCCTCCCGCAGCTGCGGGCCTTCTACGACGACGACCCCGCGGACCTCTACCTGTACGACATCGGCGCGTACGCCGCGCGAGCACTGGCCGAGTCCCAGAAGCGCCCTCTGATGCAGCTGTCCCCGACGTTCGTCGCCTGGAACGGCTACGAACAGGACGTGGCGGCGCACATGTGGGAACTGCCCGGCGCCGACGCGTACCGGGCGAGGTTCACCCGGTGGCTCGCTGACGGCGGCGCGACCACCACCGACATGGACGCCTTCTCCGGGCGTCCCGCGCACACCCTCGCCCTGATCCCCCGGGCGATGCAGCCGCACGGTGAGGACGTCGACACGGACACGGTGACGTTCGTCGGCCCCTGCTTCGGGGGACGCGTCGCCGAGCAGACCTGGACCCGCCCCGCGGACGCGGAGCGCGTGCTGCTCGTCTCGCTGGGTTCGGCGTACACCGACCGGCCCGAGTTCTACCGCCAGTGCCTGGCCGCGTACGGAGACCTGCCCGGCTGGCACGTCGTGCTCCAGGTCGGCAGGCACACCGACCGCGCGGAGCTCGGCACCGTACCCGGCAATGTCGAAGTGCACTCCTGGGTACCGCAGCTGGCGATTCTGGAGCAGGCCGACGCCTTCGTCACCCACGCAGGGATGGGTGGTAGCGCCGAAGGGCTCTACACCGGAGTGCCGATGATCGCCGTCCCGCAGGGCGCCGACCAGTTCATGAACGCCGACCGGCTCGTGGAACTGGGCGTAGCCCGCCGCATCGACACCGCGGACGCCACCGCCGATGCGCTGCGAACCGCCCTCACCGAACTCGTCGCCGACCCGGAGGCAGCCCGTCGCTCGGCGCGGCTGCGTGCCGAGGCGCGCGCCGAGGGCGGCACCCCGCGGGCCGCAGATCTCGTCGAGGAGCTGCTGGGCTGACACCCGGGCGAGGGCGAAGCCGGGCTTCCCGGCGGTCGCCCTCGGCGGTGTCCGTGGCGGTCGGGGCCTGCGGTGTCGCGGGCCCCGACCGCCACGTCAGGAGATGGATCCGGTGTTCACGGCGTGACGACGGGGAAGTCCGGGTCGAACGCGTCGAGGAGCCCGGCGAGTGTCTGCAGAACGGTCCCGTCGCCTGCGAGCGCGATCTTCCCGTCCCGGGCCAGCTCCGGCGCTGCGGCCGGTGTCAACAGCGCACCGACCAGCGCGGCCTTGGGACCGGAGACGGTGAGCCGGGTGTCGGGGTGCGCCCCGCGGCGGGCGTTCAGGACACCGCGGGCGACCCGCATCGTCCACGTCTCGTCGAGGTCGGTGAAGCGGAAGTCGATGCGCAGGTCCGCGACCGCGGCCTTCTCGCCGATCAGATGCACCGCTGCGAAGTCGAAGAGGATGTCGACGGGCATGGCCAGGACGGTGTCCGGGCTGGCGGTGGCGAACGTGGCCGGCTGAATGCCCTCGCGCAGTTCCTTGGCCGCGGTGAGGAAGATGCCCCGCCACTGCGGGCCCTCGGCCTGGTAGCCCATCTGCTCGTACGCGTCGGCCTGGAGATCACGGGCGGCCCGGTTCTCCGGCTGCGCGAAGACGAGGGTGTGCAGGATCTGGGCGGCCCAGCGATAGTCGGCGTCGGCCAGGGCGCGCCGCCCCTCGTCCATGATCTTCTCGGCGCCGATCAGGTCGGTGAAGCGCCGTGCGGCCTCGACCGGAGGGTGGGGGTGGAGCGAGACCGGGTCGCCGTCCCACATGCCGAGTTCCTTGGTGAACACCGCGCGCACGTCGTGGTGCAGGGTGCCGTGGTAGCCGCGGTTGAACCACTTGCGCCCCAGCTCCTCGGGCAGCTCGATCTCCTCGGCCGCCTCAAGGGGCGTGCAGCCCTTGTTGGCCAGCCGTAGCGCCTGGTCATGGAGATACTTGTACGTGTCGCGCTGCGATTCCAGGAACTCCGTCACCCGCGCGTTCTCCCACACCGGCCAGGTGTGCGGGCCGTAGTGCACCTGCACGTCGTCGCCCCACCGCTCCAGCGTCTCGTCGAGATAGCGGGCGAAGTTGCGGGCGTCGCGGGTGCGGGCGCCGCGCAGCGTCTGGATGTTGTGCAGCGAGTGGTTCGCGTTCTCCGCGCAGGTCAGCGCGCCGAGCTGCGGGATCCAGATGTGCATCTCCTCGGGCGCCTCCGTGTCGGGGGCGTAGAGGAACTCGAACTCGAGACCGCCGAGATCCCGTTTCGTACCCGTCTCGGTGATGGCGTCGGTCGGCGAGATGTACGAGATCGTCACACCGGGCACGGTGGCGATTCCGATGCCGCAGGTGACGCAGCCGCCCGGGCCGGGGTCGAGAAGGCTGTTGAACGCGTAGGAGGCCCGCCGGGACATGGCGTTGCCCGCGATCACGTTCTCGCCGATCGCGTGCTTGTCGAAGGAGGGAATCGTGCCCGGGGCGATGATCGGGACCTTGCCCGATGCGACGTCCTCCGCGCTCACCACACCCTTGACGCCGCCGTAGTGGTCGATGTGGGTGTGGGTGTAGATCACGGCCGCGACCGGCTTGTCGCTGACGTGCTCGCGGATCATGCCCATGCTCTGGCTTGCGGCCTCGACCGAGGCCATGCAGTCGACGACCACCAGACCGGTGTCGCCCTCGATGACCGTGAGGTTGGCGATGTCGTTGTTGCGCACCTGGTAGACGCCGTCCACGACCTTGTACAGGCCGCCCTTGCTGATCAGCTGCGACTGGCGCCACAGACTCGGGTGCACGGTGTCCGGCGCGGGGGCGTCGTCGGAGAGGTAGTCGTACCGGGAGGCATCGAAGATCACTCGTCCGTCCGTCGAGTACAGCTTGTCGGGGAAGGGGGCGATGAACCCGCGGTCCCGGTCGGTGAAGTCCTGCCGGTCGTCCATGGCGTACCCCGCCACGGCCTCCCGGTTCGCCGCGGCGGTGGCGGGTGTGGCGCCCTTGGGTGTGTAGGTCATGACGAACAGCTCCCGTCCGTCGCAACCGCCGGCCGGTCCCGCGGGACCGGAAGGGCTGCGAGCATCGTCGATTCGCCCTCAGCCTTGTTCGGCTCCTGTCACCCGACTAGGTGAGCGGGGCCGAACGGGTGACGGGCGAGAACGCGATGGACAGGGGGTACAACGGTGCGGGGCCGCGCGGTGGGTTCACCGTGCGGCCCCGGACTGCGGGTCCTGCTGTTCTGCTGTGTGCCGCCCGGCAGGGTCAGCCCTTGCGGGCCGTGACCTCGTCGGTGAGCTGCGGGACGACGTCGAAGAGGTCACCGACGACGCCGTAGTCGACGAGGTCGAAGATCGGGGCCTCGGCGTCCTTGTT
>NZ_JBEOVJ010000126.1:0-15284 GCF_040295435.1 Streptomyces sp. NPDC002809 | reverse complement strand
GTCATCGACCTCGTGATGCGACTCTCCGCCGAGGCCGCGGCCGCCGGCGGCTACTGCAAGGCCCTGATAGGGGACGGCATTCCGTCCCCCGCCCCCGCCGATACCGGGCGTCCTACCTCACCGGAGTGAAGTCCCGCGCCCCGATGAACTCAGGGCGGCGGATCGGCGCGGAGAACGGCTCCTCGGCCTTGTTCTCCACGCTGTTGAACACGATGAAGACGTTGCTGCGCGCGTACGGAGTGATGTTGTCGCCCGACCCGTGCATCGCGTTGCAGTCGAACCAGGTCGCCGAACCGGCCTTGCCCGTGAAGAGCTTGATGCCGTGCCGGTCGGCCATCTTCGTCAGCGCCTCGTCGGACGGGGTGCCCGCGTCCTGCATCTGCAGCGACTTCTTGTAGTTGTCCTTCGGCGTCTCACCGGCACAGCCGAGGAACGACTTGTGCGAGCCGGGCATGATCATCAGCCCGCCGTTGGTGTCGTAGTTCTCGGTCAGCGCGATCGACACGGACACCGCCCGCATGTTCGGCAGACCGTCCTCGGCGTGCCAGGTCTCGAAGTCCGAGTGCCAGTAGAACCCCGAGGCACCGAAACCGGGCTTGACGTTGATCCGCGACTGGTGGACGTACACGTCCGAGCCGAGGATCTGACGGGCCCGGCCCACCACGCGCTCGTCGCTGACGAGGCGGGCGAAGACCTCGCTGAGCCGGTGGACCTCGAAGACCGACCGTACGGAATCCGACTTCGGCTCGATGATCGAGCGCTCGTCGGCCCGCACGGCCGGATCGGCGATCAGCCGTTCCAGCTCGGCGTGGTAGCCGGTCACCTCGTCCGGGGTGACCAGCTGGTCGACGGTGAGGAATCCGTCGCGCTCGAAGCCCTGGAGCTCCTTGGCGGCGACCGGACCCGGTGCGCCCGGCGCGGACCAGATGACCGGGTCCTGGCGGGGAGTGGTCATCTCGGCGGCGCCGCGCGACGGGTACAGGTCGGCACGTACATCAGTGGTCATGGGGGTTCAGCCCTCCTCGGTCAGCAGCGGGTAGACACCGTTCTCGTCGTGCTCCTCCCGTCCGGTGACGGGCGGATTGAACACACAGACACAGCGGAAGTCCGTCTTGGGACGCATGGTGTGGTGCTCATGGCCGTTGAGCAGGTACATCGTGCCGGGAGTGATCCAGTGCTTCTCGCCGGTCTCGTCATTGGTGAGCTCGGCCTCGCCCTCGACGCACAGGACCGCCTCGATGTGGTTGGCGTACCACATCGACGTCTCGGTACCTGCGTACATCGTGGTCTCGTGGAGCGAGAAGCCCACCTTCTCCTGGGCGAGCAGGATGCGCTTGCTCTCCCAGGTGCCTGAGGCGGCCTTCACATGCCGGTCGGTGTTCTCGATGTCACTGAACGATCGGACGATCACGGTGGGTCAGTGCCTTTCTCTCTACGGTGTCTCTCGTCGGGCCCGCCCGGGGCGGCCCCGGGTCAGGGGCGGCCGGGTGGCCTCGGACCGGGCGGCCACGCCCCGGCACGCACGCTTCCGGCGCTGTCGTCGGTCGCCGACGCTCCGCGTCGACTCCCTCCGCCGCCTCGGCATCGCACGCACCGGACCGCGTCGGCTCTCCGGTCCGCTGTCACCCGACCGCCTCTCAGGCGGTCTCGCGGACGGAGCGGGCCAGCGTGCGCAGGCCCTCGTCCAGCTCCTCGGGGGTGATGGTCAGCGGCGGCAGCAGCTTCACGACCTCGCTCTGCGGGCCGGAGGTCTCCAGCAGCAGTCCCAGCTCGAACGCGCGGGCGCACACGGCCGAAGCGCGCGCCGGGTCGTTGAACTCCAGGCCCCACACCAGTCCACGGCCGCGGAACTGTGCGGTGTCGTGCTCGCCGCAGATCGCCAGCAGCGCCGACTCGACCTGCTCGCCGCGGGCCAGCGTCTGCTTCTCCATCTGGCCGTCGGCCCAGTAGGCGTCGAGCGCGGCCGCGGCGGTGACGAACGCCGGGTTGTTGCCGCGGAAGGTGCCGTTGTGCTCACCCGGCTCCCAGATGTCCAGCTCGGGCTCGAACAGGCAGAGCGACATGGGCATCCCGTAGCCGCTGATGGACTTCGACAGCGTCACGATGTCCGGCGTGATGCCGGCCTCCTCGAAGGAGAAGAAGCTGCCGGTACGCCCGCAGCCCATCTGGATGTCGTCGACGATCAGCAGCATGTCCTGGCGGTGGCACAGGTCCTGGAGCGCACGCAGCCACTCGGCGCGGGCGACGTTGATGCCGCCCTCGCCCTGGACGGTCTCCACGATCACGGCCGCGGGCTTGTTGAGGCCGGAGCCCTGGTCCTCCAGGAGCCTCTCGAACCAGAGGAAGTCGGGGACCTGGCCGTCGAAGTAGTTGTCGAACGGCATCGGCGTGCCGTGCACCAGCGGAATGCCGGCCCCGGCCCGCTTGAAGGCGTTGCCGGTGACGGCCAGCGAGCCGAGCGACATGCCGTGGAAGGCGTTGGTGAACGAGACGACGGACTCGCGGCCCTTGACCTTGCGGGCGAGCTTCAGCGCCGACTCGACCGCGTTGGTGCCGGTCGGGCCGGGGAACATCACCTTGTACGGCAGGTCGCGCGGCCGCAGGATGACGTTCTGGAAGGTCTCGAGGAAGGCCCGTTTGGCGGTGGTCGCCATGTCGAGGCCGTGGGTGATGCCGTCGCGCTCGATGTAGTCGATCAGCGCGCGCTTCAGCACCGGGTTGTTGTGGCCGTAGTTGAGGGAACCGGCTCCGGCGAAGAAGTCGAGGTACGAGTGGCCGTCCTCGTCGGTCAGCCGGGCGCCCTGCGCACGGTCGAAGACGGCGGGCCAGGCGCGGCAGTAGCTCCGTACCTCGGACTCCAGGGTCTCGAAGACACTGAGGGCGGGCGGGGTGATGGTCACAGCGGGTCTCCTGCGTGAGGGGGGTTGTGACGGGCGGCGGTGAAGGTGACTGCGACGGACTCTGTCCATCGGTGGAAGTGCCTGCTCAGGCGTGGAACGGGCCGATGCGGTAGAGCACTTCCGGCAGATGGGTGTCCTCGGGGAACAGGTCGCCGTCGAAGAGCACCTCACGCTCCAGCGTCACGTCGTGGCGCTGCGCGTAGGAGGTGAACAGGCGGTCCGATGCCTTGTTGTCCGGGGTGACGGTCGTCTCGACCGAGGCGAGGCCCTGTTCACCGGCGACACGAGCCGTCAGTGCGTCCAACAGCTTCGCCGCCAGCCCGGTCCCGCGGTGGCCGTGGTCGACGGCCACCTGCCAGACGACGAGCGTCTCCGGGCGGTCCGGCCTGATGTACCCCGTCACGAAGGCGACCGGGGAGCCGGTCTCGTCGCGGGCGACCACGGAGGTCGCCGCGAAGTCACGGCACCACAGCAGGTAGCTGTACGAGGAGTTGAGGTCCAGGACCTCGGAGTCGCGGGCAATGCGCCAGATCGCGGCTCCGTCCTCCACTCGTGGGATGTCGATGGTGATGAATTCGCTTCGGGCACGGGCAAATTCTGCTGGTGCGGCGGTCATGTGAATTGAATTTACCCAGCAAAAATCGAAATTGCATCGAGGCAGGGGGTTGGGTGACGCGGCTCCTTGTGTTATCACGCGAGTGTGCGCCCCGGCGCGAACCGGCTACCTTTTCTGCCGATTTGGCATGCATTTATCCGGCATAACACCCCTGGTGTGGAGTCGGTCACAAGGTGGTAACTCTCGTGAGACGCAACCGAATTGTGCAGATCGATCGCCCTGGAAACTGGGGTGTTTAGGCCTCTGGATTCCGGGCAGAAGAATGCGGGGAGCTGCTCTGAATAAGGCGGCTCCCCGCATTCTTGGAATACGTCGGAATCTATTCGCTGGGCCAGGTTTCCGAAACGGCCTTGCGGGCAGCTTCCAGATCGACCTGCCGGCCGCCGTCGGCCAGCGCCGCCCCCAGAGCCGCGAGCGAGGAGAGCACCGCGCCCCGCGTCGCATCCACCCCGTAGTGATTGACCCGGATCATCTCCTTCGACAGCGCCCCGCCCCCCGCGATGAGCGGCAGCGACGGGTCGGCCGCGAGCGCCTGCGCGACCAGGTCCGAGGCGTCCACGCCCTCGGGAGCGCGCAGCGTGGTCGCCACCGGGGCCGCGTCCCTGGCCTCGCGCACATACGGCGCCAGGCCGCCGCCCAGCGCCACCGCACCGGCCCGGGTCGCGGCGGCCGCCGCCGCGTGACGGGCCATCACCGCGTCCAGGCCCTCAGCCTCGATCCGCTCCGCACAGGCTTCGAGCGCCAGCATCTCCAGCTGGGCCGGCGCGTGCAGCAGCGCCTTGCGGCCGCCGTCGATCCAGCGCTCCTTCCAGTCCAGCAGAGAGAGGTAGGAACGGCGCGGGGCCTGCGGGTTGGCGGCGATCCGCTCCCAGGCCCGCGCGCTCACCGACACAGCCGACACCCCGGCCGGGCCGCCCATCGCCTTCTGCGCCCCGATCACGCACAGGTCCACACCCCACGCGTCCGGCAGCAGCGGCTCGGCGCCCACCGAGGCGACGGCGTCCAGCATGAACAGCGCCCCGTGCGCCCGGACGACCTCACCGATCTCCGCGACCGGATTGGTGTTGCCGGTCGCGGCCTCCGCGTGGACCAGGGAGACGAAGTCGATCTCCGGGTGCGCGGCCAGTGCCTCGGCGACCTGGGCGGCGGTCACGGCCGTGTGGAACGGCACCGCGAGATCGATGACCTCGGCGCCGCAGTCGCGCAGCCAGTTGCCGAACGTCTGCCCGTACGGCCCCGTGACGACGTTCAGCGCCGTCGAACCGGGCCGGGCGCCGCCCCTGATGCAGCCTTCGAGAGGCAGGAGCGCCTCGCCCTGCATGATGACGACGTCCTGCTCGGTGGCGAGGAGACCGGCCACCCGCCGCTCGATCGCCGCGAAATGCGCGGCGGTGAGCGGGGTCAGGTCGAGGAAGGGGTGCGTCACGGTGGTGCTCTCTTCGGGATCGGATCGGTGTGCGGCCCGGCCTGCGAGCCAGGCCTGCACCGAGGGTACCGAGCGCTCCGGGGGCTCCCCGGACCCGTCTGCCGGATCGGGCCGGACAGGGCGCGGCGCCGGGTCCGGTGCCCCGTGCGGTGCCTCGTACAGTGCTGCTCATGAGTGATCACGAGGCGCCGCGGGTGCTGCATGTGAAGGGGCGGGTGCTCGTCGGACCCGAGGAGGTCAGGGACGAGCTCTGGGCGGTCGACGGGCGCATCTCGTACGAGCGGCCCCCCGGCGCGGACGACGCGGTCGTCATCACCGGCTGGGCCCTGCCGGGGCTGGTCGACGCCCACTGTCACGTCGGGCTCGACCATCACGGCGCCGTCGACGCGGCGACGACCGAGAAGCAGGCCCTCGACGACCGGGAAGCGGGCGCGCTGCTCCTGCGGGACGCGGGCTCACCCGCGGACACCCGGTGGATCGACGACCGCGAGGACCTGCCGAAGATCATCAGGGCGGGGCGGCACATCGCCAGGACCCGGCGCTACACCCGCAACTACGCCCATGAGATCGAGCCCGACGAACTCGTGGCGTACGTGGCGCAGGAGGCGCGCCGCGGGGACGGCTGGGTGAAGCTGGTCGGCGACTGGATCGACCGCGAGGTGGGCGACCTGACCGCCTGCTGGCCGCGCGCGGAGGTCGGGGCGGCGATCGCCGAGGCGCACCGGCTGGGTGCCCGGGTCACCGCACACTGTTTCGCCGAGGACTCGCTGCGTGATCTCGTCGAGGCCGGGATCGACTGCATCGAGCATGCGACCGGGCTGACCGAGGAGACCATTCCGCTCTTCGCCGAGCGCGGGGTCGCGATCGTCCCCACCCTGGTCAACATCGCCACCTTCCCCTCGCTCGCGCAGGGCGGTGACGCCAAGTACCCCCGCTGGTCCGCCCATATGCGCCGGCTGCACGAGCGCCGGTACGACACCGTGCGCGCCGCCTACGACGCCGGGATCCCGGTGTTCGTCGGGACGGACGCCGGCGGGGTGCTCGCCCACGGGCTGGTGGCCGACGAGGTCGCCGAGCTCGTCAAGGCCGGCATCCCGGCGCTGGAGGCGCTGTCCGCGACGACGTGGGGAGCCAGGGCGTGGCTCGGCCGGCCCGGCCTGGAGGAGGGTGCCCCGGCCGACCTGGTGGTGTACGACCGGGATCCGCGTGCGGACGTGCGCGTGCTGGCGGCCCCGCGACGGGTCGTGCTGAACGGGCGCGTGATCGGCTGACCGCCGTGTCCCGGGTACGGACCGTGCCGGGACGGGCACGGCGCGCACCCGGGACGGGCCCGGCGTGCACCGTGTTGACCGGCAGTGACCGGGCGCGGATCCGCTCGTTGAATCACCTCCCGTCTCCCGCGCGGAGGCCGTCCGGGCCGCCCGCGCTGGGTGAAACGGGTGAACGCGAGGAACGTACGTGCCGGAATATTCGAATACAGGCACGGAAACCCCCCTTTGGGGTGAACTCACCTCAGGTATCTGCCAGTTCACCCTCTGTGCGTAAAGATTCACGGAGTCGAGGCCACCGGTGCCCGCGATGTCCCCCATTGGACGGCGCCGGTGGCTCCATGTCTCTTGTGGGGGTTCCACCATCTTGAACAGCAACACCTTCCGCCTCGCCGCCCTGGCGGTCGCCGCCGCTCCCGTCGCCCTGCTGGTCGCCGTCCCGGCGCAGGCCACCACCGCGACCGTCAGCCCGGCCACCACCACGACCACCGGCGACGGGGAGGCGAGCGCGGTCGTGCTCCGTACCGCACTCGACGTCTCGCTCCTGAACAAGACGATCGATGTGCCGCTCAAGGCGACGCTCAACGAGGTGCACGCCCCGCGGAGCGCCGAGAAGACCGCACTCACCGTGAAGCTCGACGGAGTGCAGGGCGGGCAGCCGGTCAGTGTGCTGCGGGCCGATGTGGCCACGGCGAAGGCGACCGTCGGCAAGCACCGTGCCGTGGGCTACAGCAATGTGGTGAAGGCGCGACTGCACCTGCCGGGTCTGCCGGCGCTCTCGCTGATCGAGGTCGAGCAGGTCACCTCCAAGGCGGTCTGCGAGGTGGGCCACAAGCCGGTCGCCGAGTCGAACGTGCTGGGGCACGTGAACGTCCTCGGCAAGCTGATCACCCTCACCGCCTCAGGCACCACGCAGGTCGAGGTGCCGGGCGTCGGCGAGGTGACGCTCGACCTGTCGAAGACGAGCACGACCTCACGCACCGCGGCTGCGGTGGCGCTCCAGTTGAAGGTCTCGGTCAACCCGCTCAAGCTGAACGTCGCCGACGTGAAGGGCGAGGTCACCCTCGCGGAGGCCACCTGCCGGACGCCGAAGGCGTCGGCCGGCACGGGTGGCGGGGAGAACGGCGGCGGGGAGAACGGCGGCAGTGACGGCGGCAGTGACGGCGGCAGTGACGGCGGCGGTTCGAGTGACGGTGGTTCGTCCGATGGTGGGTCGGACAACGGTGGCTCGTCCGATGGTGGGTCGGGCAACGGTGGTTCGACCGACGGCGGTTCGGGCAACGGTGGTTCGACCGACGGCGGTTCGGGCAACGGCGGTTCCACCGACGGCGGATCCGGCACCGCGGGCTCCACGGCCGGCTCCACCGCGGGCTCCACGGCCGGCTCCACGGCCGGCGACACCGGCGGTGACGGCAGCGGTGTGAAGCCCCAGACCGGCACGGGTCACGCGCCCCAGTCCGCCGTCGACGCCGACCTCGCAGAGACGGGCAGCAGCTCCACCACACCGTACGTCGCCGGTGGTGCCGCCCTCCTGCTGGCAGTCGGAGCCGGTGCGATGGTCGTGGCCCGGCGGCGCGCGCAGGACTGACACCTGGCGGAACGCATTACCGCCCGAGGGGAAGGCCGGGGGGCCGTAGGGGAAGAGGGCGGGGTAGGGAGCGGTGCTCTGCGTGCGGAGCACCGCTCCTGGTGTGAGCGGCGCTCCGGGTATGAGCGGCACTTCGGGCGTGAGCGCTGCTTCGCACGCAGAGCACCGCTCCCCGTGTGAGCACTGCTCCCGGCAGGAGCGCTAGTCCGCACACAGAGCGCTACTCCGAACACAGAGCACTGCTCCGCACGCGGGGCGCTACTCCGCACACAGAGCACCGCCCCCTGCGTGAGCACCGCTCCCGGCAGAGCACCGCTCTCATACGGAGCACCGCCCCTCGGCGTGAGCGCCGCTCCGTATCCAGAGCGCCGGCAAGGGGGCGACACGTGTCAGGGGTTTGGCAGGGCCGTCGTCGCCGACCCAGTCAGCGGCTGACCGCGGACAGTGCCTGGAGTGCCTGGTCGAACGCCTGCAGGAAGCGGTTGGTCGTCGTGCGGTCCCGCACGGCCAGCCGCAGCCACTCGGCGCCGAGCCCGGGAAACGTATCGCCGCGCCGGGCCGCGAAGCCCAGCATCCGCAGCCGCTCACGTATCTCCGCGGCCCGCTCCAGCCGGACCAGCACGAACGGTCCCTGCGCCGGTTCCACCACCCGTATCTCGGTGAACTCCCGCAGACCCGCCACCAGATGGCAGCGGTCCACCGCGATCCGGTCGGCAGCCGCCGCAGCTTCGGCCAGTGCCCTCGGCTCCACACACGCCTCGGCCGCCGCCAGCGCCGGTGACGACACCGGCCACAACGGCTGCGCCTCCTCCAGCAGGCGGACGGTCTCCGGCGCGGCCGCAACGTAACCGATCCGCAGCCCGGCGAGCCCCCAGGTCTTGGTGAGGCTGCGCAGCACCACGAGCCCCGGGACGTCCGTACGGCCGCACAGCGCCTCGCGCTCGCCCGGCACCGCGTCCATGAAGGCCTCGTCGACCACCAGCGTCCGCCCGGGACGCGCCAGTTGCTCCAGCACGGCCGCGGGATGCAGTACGGACGTCGGGTTGGTCGGATTGCCGACCACCACCAGATCCGCGTCGGCCGGCACGGCGGCCGGATCCAGCCGGAAGCCCTCCTCGGCCCGCAGCAGCACCCGTCCCACCTCGTGCCCGGCCGCGCGAAGCGCCGCCTCCGGCTCGGTGAACTGCGGATGGACCACGACCGGCCGACGTGCCGGCAGTGCCCGCGCGATCAGCACGAACGCCTCCGCCGCACCCGCCGTCAACAGGAGCCGCTCCGGCGGCAGCCCGTGCCGTGCGGCGACCGCCGCACGCGCCGTGCGCCCGTCCGGGTACGCGGCGAGCTCGCCCAGGGACGCGGCTATCCGCTCCTTCAGCCAGGCCGGTGGGGTGCCGGCCCGTACGTTGACGGCGAGATCGGTCAGATCCCGGCCCCGTCCCCGTACCTCCGCGTCACCGTGGTGCCGCAGATCGTGCGCGCCCGCGCCTGTTGCGTCGGGGCTCTCAGTGGGAGTGTGCATGACCGCCATGGTGGGGGTGGTGGTGATGGCCGTCGTCGTCAGGGTGGAAGTGCGGCTGCTGCGGCAGTCCCACCTTGTCCTCGAAGCCCGGCAGTGCGATCCGGTACACGCAAGAGTCGCAGTTCATCCGCAGATCGCCCTTCACGGCCTCCCGGTAGCGCTCCATGACCAGATCGAGCAGTTCCTCCGCGGCGCCGATCACCTCGGCCGCCCGGACGTCCAGCTCCGGGTGGGCGGCGGCCCACTCCGTGGTCCGATGACGCACCCGGTCCGGCAGGATGCCCGTGAAGAGGAAGTACGGCAGAACGACTATGCGCCCCGCACCCAGCTTCACGCAACGGTCGAGACCGGACGGCACATCAGGAGCGGCCAGCGACACGAACGCCGTCTCCACACCCGCGTAGCCCCGGCCCTCCCAGAACAACCGCGCCGCCTTGTACACCTCGGCGTTGGCATCCGGGTCGGTGGAACCGCGCCCCACCAGCAGGATCGTCACCTCCGACCGGTCGGTGTCGCCCAGCACCTCGTCGACCCGCCGCTCCAGCACGTCGAGCAGCGCCGGATGCGGGCCGAGCGGACGTCCGTAGGTGTACGAGATGCCCGGGTGGCGCTCCTTCTCACGGCTCAGGGCCGCCGGGATGTCGCCCTTGGCGTGCCCGGCCGACACCAGCATCAGCGGAACGGCGGCGAAGTGCCTGACGCCCTGCTCGACGAGCTCGGCCACCGCGTCGCCGAGCGGGGGCGGCGACAGCTCGATGAAGCCGCCCGCGACGGGCAGTTGCGGGTTGCGGGCGCCGAGCTCGGCCACGAATTCACGGAAGGCGGCGGCCCCGCCCTCGTCCCGGGTGCCGTGGCCGGCAACGAGCAGTGCGGGCTGGGCGGACGGGGTGATCACGGGGTCTCCTCGGTGTTCATGGGTGGCGGGGGGAGGTGCGGGGGAGGGGCGGCGCGCCGGTTCACGGGGCCGTCTCCCGGGCCGGGGCGGCTGTGGCCGACTGCCAGCGGTAGCCTCGCGGGGTGACCATGCGGCCCGCGATCTCACGGGTGGCCGTGTTGCCGACGGTGACGACGGTCATCATGTCGACCGTCGCCGGGTCCAGGGTCGCCAGCGACGTCACCCGGCTGCTCTCGTCGGGGCGTGAGGCGTTGCGTACGACCCCGACCGGCGTGGCCGCCTCCCGGTGTTCGGACAGGATCGACAGCGCCTTGGGGAGCTGCCAGTCGCGGCCCCGGCTGCGCGGGTTGTAGAACGTCACGATGATGTCGGCCTCGGCCGCGGCCCGTACCCGACGCTCGATGACCTCCCACGGCGTGTGCAGATCGGAGAGGCTGATCGACACGTGGTCGTGTCCCAGCGGGGCGCCCAGGATCGCTGCCGCCGCCAGCGCGGCCGTCACACCCGGCACACCCACCACATCGATGTCGGCGCCCGCCTCGGCCAACGCGGGTGATGCCATCGCGTACACACCCGCGTCACCACTGCCGATCAGGGCCACCGCATGCCCCTTGCGCGCCTCAGAGACCGCGGTGAGGGCCCGCTCCTCCTCGGCGCCGAGCCCCGACTCCAGAACCGTCGTGCCCGGCCGCAGCAGATCCCTGATCTGGTCGACGTACTGGTCGAGCCCGACCAGCACCGACGCCCGCCGCAGCTCGTCACGGGCCCGCGGCGTCAGGAGGTCACGGGCCCCGGGTCCGAGCCCCACGACCGCGAGCCGTCCGCGCGGCGCCCGGCGCACCACCGCGCAGGTGGCCATCGCCGCCCGCCCCTCGGGCTGCGACTTCCGCTTCGGTACGAGGAGTTCACCGCCTCCGGCAAGCGCCGAGGCCTCCGCCACCGAGGGCGTGCCGACGGCGGCGAGCGGCGCGTCGGAAGGATGCGGCACCTCGATACGGGCCAGCTCCTCGGCCGGGTACGTCCGCAGAGGCACACCGAGCCGGGCGGCGGCGGCCACGATCCCCGGCTCCCCGGCCTTCGCGTCGACGGTCACCAGCTCCGCGACGCTCAGCGGCGAAAGCCCGGCCTCCTCCAGCGTGTTCCGGATCAGCCCGAGCACCTCGTCGGCGGGGGCGTCCCTGGACGCGCCGACCCCGACGGCGAGCGAGGCGGGCCGCAGCACCGCGGCCCGAGAGCCGAGTCCGACGATCCGGTCGGTGATGTGGAGCACCGCGGGGCCCGCCCCACCGGGGCCCACGTTCGGCGGCAGCGCGGGCAACGGCCACACCGTGTCCGCCCGCAACGTCACCGGCGCACCGTCCAGCATCGCCCGCGACACCCCCGCGACATCCCCTTCCACGGGGAGCCCCAGCATGTCGAGACCGGGAACGTCCACCGCGTCCGTCGCCGTCGTCACGACGGGCGCCGCGCCCAGCACCTCACCGACCGCCACCGCGAGGGCGTTCGCCCCGCCGCCGTGCCCGCCGAGCAGGGCCACCGCGTGACGCCCCGCCTCGTCGACACAGACGACACCCGGGTCCGCCGCCTTGTCCACGAGCAGCGGCGCGATCAGCCGGACCACGGCCCCCGTCGCCAGGAAGCACACGAGCTGCTCGCACTCGGCGAACGCCCGCTGCACGGCCTCGCGCACCGGGCCGTCGTAGACCACGGCACGGCCGGGCCAGGACGAGGCCAGCCGGTCACGGGCGACGGCGCCCGCCGCCGTCGCGGAGATCAGGCCGATCACTGGGTTGCTCCTTCGTTCGCACCGGCCGCGGAGCGGACGCCCCGCAGCGGAAAGACCGGACCGGCCGCGGCGAGCCGCGTCACGAGCCGGACCGCTGGGCGCGCAACTCGGCCCGCGCCGCCTTGTCCGCCTTGCGGTACCCGTGGAAATGACCCGGGTGGTAGAGGTGCGAACGGGTACCCGACGCCGACAGAGCCGGGCCGACGAGGAAGAGGGTGTGCTTCCAGAGCTTGTGCTCCTTCACCGTGGCCTCCAGCGTCTCGATCGTGCAGTGCAGGATCAGCTCCTCCGGCCACGTCGCCTGGTACGCGATCACCACGGGTGTGGAGGTCGGGTAGCCGCCCTCCAGCAGCTCCTGCGTCAACTGACCGGACCGGGCGGCCGACAGGAACAGCGCCATCGTCGTGCCGTGCCGGGCGAACTCCCGCACCTCCTCACCGGGCGGCATCGGCGTCTTGCCGCCGCCGAGCCGGGTCAGGATCACCGACTGGGCCACTTCGGGGATCGTCAGCTCGCGCTGCACGAGTGCCGCGACCGCCGAGAACGACGACACACCGGGCACGATCTCGACCGCGACACCCAGTTCGCGGCACCGGTCGACCTGTTCCTGCGTGCCGCCCCACAGCGCCGGGTCGCCGGAGTGGATCCTCGCGACCTTCAGCTCCTCGTCCGCGGCCCGCCGGTACACGGCGACGACCTCTTCGAGGGACATCTGCGCCGAGTCCAGGATCTCCGCACCCTCCCGGGCATGGTCGAGGACCTCCGCCTGCACCAGGCTGGCCGCCCAGATGACGACATCGGCGTCCGCGATGGCCCGCGCCGCCCGGAAGGTCAGCAGATCGGCGGCGCCGGGGCCGGCACCGACGAACGTCACGGTGCCGCGGGTGGGCGCGGCGGCTGCGTCGACTGCTTCGGACATGGGACGGGTCCTTTCGGAAAGCGGATCGGAGTCACGGATCGGAATCACGGATCGGAATCAGGAATCGGAAACATGAGGGAGAGGGGGACAGCGCTGCGGGCAACCTGCGGATGCGGGCACCGGGGTCAGTCGGCTAGCAAGAGCCCATGGCGGTGTTCGTCGCGCTCGGCGCGTTCCTGATGACCCTGGTCGGTGGCTGGGTCGCCCAGCGCGTCACCGACCGCCGCCACCTGGTGCTCGGATTCGCCGGCGGACTGATGCTCGGAGTCGTCGGCCTCGACCTGCTGCCGGAGGCCATCGAAGCCGCGGGCGGCCTCGTCTTCGGCGTACCGGCGGCCCTGCTGCTGTTCGTGGGCGGCTTCCTCTTCGCGCACCTGGTGGAGCGGCTGCTCGCCGTACGCCAGGCGGCACACGGAGCGAGCGAGGAACGGGTGCCCCAGGTCGGACTGACAGCGGCGGCCGCCATGGTCCTCCACAGCCTGATGGACGGCGTGGCGCTCGGCGCGGCCTTCCAGGTGGGCGGCGGCATGGGAGCGGCCGTCGCCCTCGCCGTCATCACCCACGACTTCGCCGACGGTTTCAACACCTACACGATCACCAGCCTGTACGGGAACGCCCGCCGCAAGGCCCTGACGATGCTGTACGCGGACGCGGCGGCGCCCGTCGTCGGCGCGGCGACGACGCTCGTGTTCACCCTTCCGGAGGAACTCCTCGGCTGCTATCTCGGCTTCTTCGGCGGCGCACTGCTCTACCTCGCCGCCGCCGAGATCCTGCCCGAGGCACACCACGACCACCCGGCCCGCTCGACCCTGCTGTGCACGGTCGCCGGAGTGGGGTTCATCTGGCTGGTGGTGGGCCTCGCGCAGTGACCGCCTCACAACTTGCCGCCCCGTCCGCCGTCGCGCGGCGCGGGCGCGATCAGCGTGGAGAGGTACGGCAACGGGCCGTCGGTCAGTTCCGCCGCCGGCCGGATCGACTCCTGCGGCAACCCGAGCGCCGAACCCCACACCGCGTCCTCGGTCCGCCCCGTCTCGCGCAGCGCCGTGGCGACCTCCTCGGCCAGCCGCCCGAACTTGTACGCGACGACCGTCCCCGGGCCCTCCAGCGCCTGCTTCAGCACCGCGGCCCCCGCCGTCACCGGCACCAGCGTCAACGGCTCGGTGCCCTCGGTCAGCACCGCGCCACTGCGCGCCGCCAGATCCTGCATCGCCGTGATCCCCGGCACCGTCACCACGGCCGTACCCGGCAGCAGCTCACCGATCGTCTGCGCGAGATACGTGAACGTCGAGTACACGTTGGGGTCGCCGATCGTCGCGAACGCCACCGAACCGTGCGTACGCAGCAGCTCCACGACCCGCGCACCAGCCGCGTCCCAGGCCGCCTCCCGGCGCGCCCGGTCCGTCCGCTCGTTGAGCGCGAACACGACCCGCACGACCTTCTCGGCCCCCACGTAGTGCAGCACCGTCGCCTCGGCGCGCCCCTGCTCACCCGTGTCCATCACCGGCACCACGACGACCGCCGCGTCCCGCAGGGCGTTGACGCCCTTGACGGTCACCAGCTCCGGATCGCCGGGCCCGACCCCGACCCCGACCAGCGTGCTCACGCCGCTGCGACTGTCCTTCATGCCGTGCACCTCTCAACGAATCGGCGGGCCGTACCGGGAGCCGAAGCCCAATGCGTATGCAGATAACTCGCGTGCACGCCCTGCCGGACGAACCCCTCCACGCGGCGCTCGGGCTGGTGCATGCCCCAGGCGGGCGCGTCCCCGGCACCGGGCTCCAGCACGGTGCGGTGGAACTCGTGCCCCCGCATCCGCGTCCCCGTAGCCGCCAGCACACTGTCGGAGAGCGCCACGGCGTCGCGGTAGCCGAGCGTCAGCCGCTCCGACATCCGCCCCTCGGCTTCCAGCACCCCGCACATCGGCAGCCCGTCCAGCGAGCTGCTCAGATACAGCAGCCCCGCACACTCGGCCGCCACCGGCGCCCCGGAGGCAGCGAGCTCCGCGACGGCCTTGCGCAACGGCTCGTTGGCGGACAGCTCCGGTGCGTACACCTCGGGAAACCCGCCCCCGATGACCAGCCCCCGGGTCCCGTCGGGCAGAGCCTCGTCCCGCAACGGATCGAACGGCACCACCTCGGCCCCGGCAGCGGCGAGCAGTTCGCTGTGCTCGGTGTAGGAGAAGGTGAAGGCCGCTCCGGCGGCGACGGCGACAACAGGAGCCCCGAAACGCGCCCCCTCCGGCCCGCTTCCCGGCCTTGCGGACGTACTTCCCAGCCCCTCCGGTGTACCGTCCGGCCCCGCCGGCGTTTGAGGCGCGGGGTCCGGGGCGGAGCCCCGGTTACGGGAAGGGGCGGGCAGGGGACAAGA
>NZ_JBEOVJ010000125.1:0-15325 GCF_040295435.1 Streptomyces sp. NPDC002809 | reverse complement strand
CCCGGGGGGGGGCGGTTTGGCGTTGGGGGTTTTGGTGCGGTTGGGGGCGGGGTGCCCCGACCCGCCCGTCGGGCGCGGGCGCCGCCGGGGTGCGGCGGGGGCCGCGGGGGCCGCCCCCGCCCCGCGACGTGAGGCTCACCATGACACCGGCGTAACTGCCGCATCGGCGCCACGTCCTCGGGCCGGGCCGTCACACTGCCCGGCCCGGCGGACGCCGTAGTCGCTCTCGTACCGCGTGCGCTACGACGAGCGCGGCGTACGTCTCCGCAGGATCCGCCTCAGACGTAGACCACCGGGATCGGGCCGTCGACCCCCGGGTGCCGGCGTCGGTCGATGACCTCGATGGTCTTGCCGAACTGGGGTGAGCGCGGTGGTCTTTCCTGTCCCCGCTGCGCCGGACAGGATCAGGCCCCGGCGGGCGCTGATCGCGTACCGGTTGAGCAGGGTCAACCGCCTGCCGGCATGGACGACAGTCCGCAAGGTCGCGGCCACCGTCAGGCGGGTGTGGTGGTCGAGGCAGCCGTCGTCGTAGTCGAGCCGTCGATCGTCGTCCAGGTCGGCGAGTTGGTGCTCGGTCAGGAGGACGTGGCGGTATCGGGACAGCCAGCGCAGGTTCACCCGGTAGGGCTGGTGCAGGTCACCGACGTGACGGAACTGCCATCCCACCTCTTCGCAGACCCGCGCGGTGAACGCGAAGACCTCGGCGGTGTCCTCGTCGACCAGGTCCTCCGGCCGCACGTCGACAACCACACCGGTGCCGTCCAGCAACCGCGCGAAGTAGTCCGGTGTATGCCCGCGCTCCCGCTCGCCGTCCGTCCAGGTGAGGCGGAAGGGCTGCGAGGCGAGCCCGACGACAGCGGGGTCGAAGTCCAGCGCCTTCGCCGAGTCCCGCTCCACTCGCGAATCGTCGCCCACCTGAGTTCGCGAGGTCGCCGCCCAGTACTCACCGGTGAAGTTCTTCTGCCCCATGGACGAGGCGAACGGCCGCACGGGCGAGGGCAGTTCGAAGACTTCGCCCCACCAGCGCGCCATTGGGCCGCAACGCTCGACACCGCCGGCGTCGACGAACCCGACCTCGACGCCCGAGGCGCACTCCCGGGCAGAGTCCCTCAAGGCCGAACCGTCCACCGGCACCCCAGCCGCGATCTCCCCTTCACCGCGAGGGTGATGCACCCTGCGGCGGCTCATGACAGAGAGCTGGTTGTCGTCACTCGAAGAGGTGACAGCCCGTCTCAAACAGTCTGGTCGACGCAGGCCAGCAGTGGTGTGACCCACCCGAGGACGAGGCGGTGGCTCCCTGCGAGCTCACTCACGACTGGAGAGAGGAGCGCGTAGCTCCACCCGGAGTCGGATGGACGTGTCGATGGGCAGTCCCAGGCCGGCGTGGCGAAGATCCTTTGAGTAGCGTGCGATGAGGTCCAGATCCCGTAGTTGCCGCTGCAACTCGGAGGTGAGCGCCTCGTCCGTGTCGACGGGGAGTTCGTCTTCTTCCTGCTCAGCCAGGTACTCAAGGTGCTGGTCGATCGCCTCAACTGCCCGGTTGCTGTTCCATACGGCGAATTCCTGGCAGGTGAACAGGTAGGCATGTGCGGCGTACAAGGTCGCCGCTGCGGCGGACTCGTCCGCGTCATCCGGCCCGTCCTGGCCGTCGTTGTGGCAGTACTCGCTGAGTATGTACTCGCCGACACCGCGCTTGACCGCCGAGAACGCTGTCGAGTCGCCCAGGACCCCCTCCCACACGGAATTCAGCAGCGGTCGCAGGCTCACGGTGAACGGCGCCTGCTCCTCCTCCGGCAGTGCCTCGTGCCAGCTCATCAGGCGTTCCGCGATGCCGGCGGCGAACACGCCACGCTCGCCGGACGTCACCGCCTTCAGCCGCTCTTCCACCAGCGCCGAAAGCTCCTGCCACGTATCCATTCGAGCCACCCCAGAGTCGCGATTCCAGCGTGCCCACGCCGGCCAGGGCGATCATCGCAGTCACCGGTGACAACTCCGCACACGAGCCCCAGCCGCCTCCGCGCTCAATCGGCGAGGGCAGCCTCCCGCCGGGCACGTGTCTGGCGGACCGGATCATCGGAGACGCCGAGCGAATCGGACCAGATCATTTGAGACCGGGACCAGATCGGCTGAGACAGGACAGAGTGGACGACTTGCTCGATGAGAACGGTCAGGCATTGACCTGTCGCCGTGGAGGTTGAGTGATTCTCATCGAAGGTTGAGCGGTTCTGCTTGACCCCTATCGCATTATTCGGGGTCAATGCCGCTTCGACGCGAGGTCGGATTCGTGGTGGGCTTCGCCCGGGCCGCCACAAAGGCGCCTCCGCTGAGCAGGGCGTCGCGCGCTGGACCACATGCCGTCGTCTGCTCGCCGAGCAGCGCGGCGAGATCTTCACGCGTCATGCCCTGGCCTCGCGCGTTGGGTCCACTTCGGGAGCCGGGCGGGTCCAGAGTGTGAGGTCGCTGCTGGTGGCAATGGCGAGGGTGCGTCCGGACGGCGAGAAGCCTGCAGCCCGGAATTCTGAGTAGTTGGAGTCGAAGATGTGCCACCAATGATCACCATGTGGTCCATCGTGAGGCATTCCTCCGTCTGTGGAGAGCAGAACGCGGTGGTGGGGCCACTCGGGGCTGACGACTTCCAGGCTCCAGCCGTCAAGGGTGGTGGTGTGGAGGCCGCCTCCGAAGAGTCCGGCGATGCTCACTCGGGTCCCGGCGACAGGTCCGAGTCCGGGGCAGGTGAGATCGGGCATGGCGTCGGGGGTGCTGTCATCTGGGTCAGGGTCGCGGTCACGGGCGATCTTCTCGCCCGTGGTGGTGTCGAAGAGGCCGTGCCCGTCAACGGAGACCACCATGATGAGGTCGCGATCAGTGTCGGGAGCGACGGCGAAGCCAATGCCGAGAAGGCCACCTATGGGGGTCCGCCGGTCCAGGACTGTGCGCCAGGGGGTCGGTGGCGGAGTCTCGGGGACCGACATAATTTTCTCACGCAACTGCTGCTGATATTCCGATATCATTGATTCTCTCTGGTCTCGTTATCGCGGTTGGCTCGTTCTTTTTCCGTAGCCGGTAGAGCCGGTTTCGACAGGCTGATGAGTGAGCTGATTCCGACCTGTCGGCGATGTCCGCCAGTTGGGCGGCTCTGCAATGCGATGAAGCTCCTGATAGGAGGTGTCACGACCAAGATGCAGCGTGCCTTACCAGGAGCTTCGCGTGCTTGCCTACCCGTCGTCGATTGATCTGTCCAGCCGTACCTTGCGGTACCTGAGTGCTCGGCTGCATGCCCGGCGGCGGGAGACCGGGACGCGTCGGCGGCGTCTGTCCACAGGGCGACAGGCCTTGCTCACCTCGGCCCACCTGCGGTGCGGCGATACGTATGCCCAGCTCGCCGCCGGGTTCCGCATCGGCATCGCGACGGTCGATCGCCGCATGCGCGAGGTGGCCGACGTTCTGGCCGCCCTCGCCCCGACCCTGACCGAGGCGATGAAGACCATCCGGAGCAAGGCGTTCGTGATCCTGGACGGCATCCTCCTGCCGATCGACCGGATCGCCGCCTTCGGTGACATCGCTCAGTCTTCGATGACACCGCACAGGCATGCCCTGACATGACCCGTCCGCGGTCATGTACTAGAGTTATCTCGACATCGAGATATATGCCGAAGGCGCACAGCGGGCCGCCGCGCAGTAAGGGCTACCTAACTAAGCCTTACCTTAGCGGATGGTCGGGTGGCTGAAGGCGGCACCACGCGGCGCCCGCCGAAGTGAGGCGCGGCGCGGAGTTACGCGCACATTGATGAAGGAGACTGTCGTGTCGGCGAACAGCTTCGACGCCCGCAGCACGCTGCGCGTGGGCGACGAGTCGTACGAGATCTTCAAGCTGGACAAGGTCGAGGGCTCCGCGCGCCTCCCTTACAGCCTGAAGGTGCTGCTGGAGAACCTGCTCCGCACGGAGGACGGCGCGAACATCACCGCCGACCACATCCGTGCGCTCGGCGGCTGGGACTCCCAGGCCCAGCCCAGCCAGGAGATCCAGTTCACGCCGGCCCGCGTGATCATGCAGGACTTCACCGGTGTGCCCTGTGTCGTGGACCTCGCCACCATGCGTGAGGCCGTCAAGGAGCTCGGCGGCGACCCGGCGAAGATCAACCCGCTGGCCCCGGCCGAGCTGGTCATCGACCACTCCGTCATCGCCGACAAGTTCGGCACCAACGACGCGTTCGCGCAGAACGTCGAGCTGGAGTACGGCCGCAACAAGGAGCGCTACCAGTTCCTGCGCTGGGGTCAGACCGCCTTCGACGAGTTCAAGGTCGTCCCCCCGGGCACCGGCATCGTCCACCAGGTGAACATCGAGCACCTGGCCCGCACGGTCATGGTCCGTAACGGCCAGGCGTACCCCGACACCCTCGTCGGCACCGACTCGCACACCACCATGGTCAACGGCCTCGGTGTGCTGGGCTGGGGCGTCGGCGGCATCGAGGCCGAGGCCGCGATGCTCGGTCAGCCGGTCTCCATGCTCATCCCGCGCGTCGTCGGCTTCAAGCTGACCGGCGAGCTCCCGGCCGGCACCACCGCCACCGACCTCGTGCTGACCATCACCGAGATGCTCCGCAAGCACGGCGTCGTCGGCAAGTTCGTCGAGTTCTACGGTGAGGGCGTCGCCGCCACCTCCCTCGCGAACCGCGCCACCATCGGCAACATGTCGCCGGAGTTCGGCTCCACCGCCGCGATCTTCCCGATCGACGACGAGACGCTGAAGTACCTCCGTCTGACCGGCCGCGACGCCCAGCAGGTCGCACTCGTCGAGGCGTACGCCAAGGAGCAGGGTCTCTGGCTCGACCCGGCCGCCGAGCCCGACTTCTCCGAGAAGCTGGAGCTCGACCTCTCCACGGTCGTCCCCTCCATCGCCGGCCCGAAGCGCCCGCAGGACCGCATCGTCCTCGCGAACGCCAAGGCGCAGTTCGCCCAGGACGTGCGCAACTACGTCGCGGACGACGAGGAGGCGGGCAAGGAGTCCTTCCCGGCCTCCGACTCGCCGGCCACCCACAACGGCGTCCCGTCGAACCCGGTCACCGTGACCGCCCCCGACGGCACGACGTACGAGCTCGACCACGGCGCCGTCACCGTCGCCGCGATCACCTCCTGCACCAACACCTCGAACCCGTACGTCATGGTCGCCGCGGCGCTCGTGGCGAAGAAGGCCGTCGAGAAGGGCCTGACCCGCAAGCCGTGGGTCAAGACCACCCTCGCCCCGGGCTCGAAGGTCGTCACCGACTACTTCGACAAGGCGGGCCTGACCCCGTACCTCGACAAGGTCGGCTTCAACCTCGTCGGCTACGGCTGCACCACCTGCATCGGCAACTCCGGCCCGCTGCCGGAAGAGGTCTCCAAGGCGGTCAACGACCACGATCTGGCCGTGACCTCGGTGCTCTCCGGCAACCGTAACTTCGAGGGCCGGATCAACCCCGACGTCAAGATGAACTACCTGGCGTCCCCGCCGCTGGTCGTCGCGTACGCCATCGCCGGTTCGATGAAGGTCGACATCACCAAGGACGCCCTCGGCGTCGACCTGGACGGCAAGCCCGTCTTCCTCGCCGACATCTGGCCTTCCGAGGCCGAGGTGAACGACGTCGTCGCCAACTCCATCGGCGAGGACATGTTCAACAAGTCCTACCAGGACGTCTTCGCGGGCGACGCCCAGTGGCAGGCGCTCTCGATCCCGACCGGCAACACCTTCGAGTGGGACGCCGAGTCCACCTACGTCCGTAAGCCCCCTTACTTCGAGGGCATGACGATGGAGACCACCCCGGTCTCCGACATCACGGGCGCCCGCGTCCTCGCTAAGCTGGGCGACTCGGTCACCACCGACCACATCTCCCCGGCCGGTGCGATCAAGGCCGACACCCCGGCCGGCAAGTACCTCACGGAGCACGGCATCGAGCGCCGTGACTTCAACTCCTACGGCTCGCGCCGTGGTAACCACGAGGTCATGATCCGCGGCACGTTCGCCAACATCCGCCTGCGCAACCAGATCGCGCCGGGCACCGAGGGCGGCTTCACCCGCGACTTCACCCAGGCTGATGCGCCGGTGTCGTTCATCTACGACGCCTCGCAGAACTACCAGGCCGCCGGCACCCCGCTCGTCATCCTGGCGGGCAAGGAGTACGGCTCCGGCTCGTCCCGTGACTGGGCGGCCAAGGGCACCGCGCTCCTGGGCGTCAAGGCCGTCATCGCCGAGTCCTACGAGCGCATCCACCGCTCGAACCTCATCGGCATGGGCGTCCTCCCGCTCCAGTTCCCCGAGGGCCACACCGCCGAGACCCTCGGCCTGACCGGCGAGGAGACCTTCTCCTTCACCGGCGTGACCGAGCTGAACGACGGCACGACCCCGCGCACGGTCAAGGTCACCACCGACACCGGTGTGGAGTTCGACGGCGTCGTCCGTATCGACACCCCCGGTGAGGCGGACTACTACCGCAACGGCGGCATCCTGCAGTACGTGCTCCGCAGCCTGATCCGCAAGTAGGGATCAGCGGCAGTACGGCGAGAGGGCCGCATCCCCGGCGACGGGGGTGCGGCCCTCTCGCACGATCCGGACGAGAGGTCCGGGTCAGGTCCGGGTCAGGTCCGGGTCAGGGAACCCGCCGTCGCCGGTCCGGCGTGGCCCGCTGTCGTGAGCCGGTGGATGCCGTGCAGCTGGGTCATCACATCGCGCAGCGAACGGCAGTCCCGCGGACCCGGGCCCGGCGCCGGGCGCGCGGTGCGGTGGCCGTCCTCCAGGGCGTCCGCCAGCACGGACAACGCCGTCGTCACGCGCTCCACGTCGCCGGACGGGGGCCGCGGCACCCCGTTCTCCACCCGCAGCGCGCACGCGGTCGCCGCATCGACGACCAGCTCGGCGGCCACCGTCACCGCCGACCAGTCGTGGCGCCGCCCGCCGAACGGACCGGGCAGCTCGGCCGCGACGGTCTCCGCCGCGGCCCGCGCCTCGGCGAGCGCCCGGTACGCGGCGCTGCGCAGCGCCAGCCCCTGTACGTCGCTGCGCTGCCCGCCCCCGGCCGGGTCCGGCGCGTCCAGCACATGGCGCAGATACCGCTCCGTGCAGCGCAGTGTCACGGCGAACCGGTGACCGGCCCGTACCCGGGGATCGGCCACCAGCGGCAGATGGCCGACGAGCAGCACGATGACGCAGGCCAGGAACGTCTCCAGCAGCCGGGAAGCGGCCGCCTCGGTGTCACCCGCGGTGTGCACGAACGACAGCACGAGCACGGTGATCACCGCGGTCTGGAACGCGAAGTGGCGGGTGGAGAGGGGGACCAGGGCCCCGGCCACGACGACCACCGCCACGACCAGCGGCCGGCCGAGGCCGCCGAGCGCGGCCATGAGCGCGACGAAGCCGAGGACCCCGGCCACGGTCCCGGCGAACCGGTTCACCACCCGTGAGAACAGCGGGCCCATGTCGGGCTTCACCAGGAACGCCGCGGTGGCGGGCAACCAGTACCAGTGGTCCTCGTGCAGCAGCAGCGCGACGGCCGCCGTGACCGAGACGCACAGCGCCACGCGCAGCCCGTACTCGCGTCCGGCGGGTGTGAACAGACCCGGGCGGGGACCGGATTCCGGGCCGGGCGTCCGGGGGCGCCCGGGGTTCCGCGCGGCGTGCGCGCCGGCCGTCGTCCGGTCGAAGACCACCGCGGCCTCCAGCACCGCCCGGTCGAAGGCGAGCCGCTCGACGGTGTCCGGCCGCGGGCTCGGCAGCGTACCCGCGGGTCCGCCGGAACGGACTGCCGCGGCCAGCCTCCGGGGCCCCTCGGCCACCGTGTCCGGGACGGGCCGGCCCTCCCACAGCAGTGCGATGCTCGCCTCGCAGAGCGCGACCCCGGCACCGAAGCGTTCGGCGAGGGCCCGGTCCGCTCCGCCGGCCCGGCGCGGCCAGGGCAGCAGCCGCATCAGCCGCAACGCCTCGTCGGCCTGCTGCTGCGCGGCGACCAGCGCGCGCCGGGCGGCCGGTGCCCCCGGCCCGCCGAGCGCGCCCAGCGCGTCCGCGAGCGCGTCGAACACCGCTGCGACGGCCTCGCGTTCGCCGCTCCGGCGCATCGCGCTCCGCGACCGCGGGGTGCGCAGCAGCAGCCGCAGGACGACCAGCCAGCCCGCACCGGACAGGAAGCACAGTGCCTTCAGCCACGCAGGTCCGGCCAGCGGCATGCCCATGCCGATCGTCGTGGCGACCAGCATCTGGAGTGCGGCCGCCGACCACACACCGCCCCTGGCGCTCAGAGCCCCGGAGACCCAGCCCACCAGGAAGAGCACGGGAACCGCCGCCCATCGCCCCGTCGCGTCGGCGACCAGTGCGCCGGCGAGCAGCCCGAGCGATCCGGCCGCGGCCGGCAGCCCTATGTGGACGAGCCCCTTGCGGCGGGTTCCCGGACGGTCGTTGACCCCGGCGAGCATCGCCCCGAGCGCGGCGAGAACGCCCGGCCCCGCCTGCCCGACCGCGATACCGGCCCCGAGCAGCGGGCCGGCCCCGAGCGCGCCGCGCACCATGGCGGTACGGGGCACGGGGGCCCGGCGCAGACGGGTCACGTGAGTGAGCCAGGCGGGCGCGTGGCGCCGCGACCTGGAGCCGTCGGCCCGGATTGCCGGAACGTGCACCGCAGACCTCCTCGTTCGCCGGACCAAGGGGTCCGGGGGCGGGTGGAGCGGGCGACGGCGGCCGCGTACACCGCGAACGTAACAGCGGGACTTGTCGGGCGGGCTGCGGCGGTGTTTCGGGCGTGTGATCCTTCGGTACGGTCCGCTGCCCCACGGCGGCACCGGCACGAAACCGCAGGTCGTCCGCAGGGTCGCGCACGGCATCCGGGCGCGAGGCCCTACGCTCGAAGGCCTGATGACCATCCATCCCACCTCGCCCGGCGCCAAGGCCGGAACCGAGTCCGTGCGCCGTAACAACCTCGGCCTCGTCCTGCGTGCCGTCCTGGAGGAGGGCGAGGTGACCCGCGCCCGGGTGGCGGCCCGCGTGGGGCTGACCCGGGCCGCGGTCTCCTCGCTCGTCGAGGAGCTGCTGGCGCTCGGCCTCCTGACCGAGTCCGGCAAGACGTTCAGCGGAAGCGCCGGACGTCCCGGCACCGTGCTGAAGGTTTCGGACACCGGTCCGGCCGGGCTCGGCGTCGAGATCAACATCGACTACGTCTCGGTGTGCGCGGTCGGGCTCACCGGCACCGACCGGGTCCGCGTCACCGAGCACATCGACAACCGGAACACCCCGCCGGCCGAGGTCCTCGCCCACGCGGCCCGGCTCACCAACCGGGTCATCACCTCGACCGGCGAGCAGGGGCTGCGGGCCGTCGGCGTCGAGCTGGCGCTGCCCGGGCTCGTCTCCGGCGGCATGGTCCGCCAGGCACCCAACCTGGGCTGGTACCGCGTCGCGGCCGAGGGCATCTTCGGCCAGGCGCTCAGCACACTGCGGCCGGCCGGCCGGGCGCTGGCGGTCAGTTCCGACAACGAGGCCAATCTGGCGGCCCTCGCCGAGCTGTGGTTCGGCGGCCTGGGTGATGCCGGCTGCTTCCTCTACCTCACCGGCGAGATCGGCGTGGGCGGCGCGCTGGTGCTCCATGGCGAACTGCTGCGCGGCGCCCACGGATTCGCCGGGGAGGTCGGGCACGTGGTCGTCGACCCGGAGGGGCCGCTGTGCGGGTGCGGGGCGCGGGGCTGCCTGGAGCAGTACGCCGGTCAGGCGGCGCTGCTGCGGTCCGCCGGCATCGACCCGGCCGCGGGTGTGCGCGGACTCGGCGAGCTGGAGAAGCGGGCGAGGGCGGGCGACCCGGAGACGCTGGAGGTGCTGCGGGCTGCCGGGGACCGGATGGGCGTGGTGCTGGCCGGGGCGGTCAACCTCTTCGATCTGGACACCGTCGTGCTGGGAGGCATCTACCGCGACCTGATGCCGTGGCTCGCGAAGGCGGCCGACGCACAGCTCGCGGACCGGGTGGTGTCGGGCCGGTGGCGCACCGACGGCAGCGGGCTGCGGGCCTCCTCGCTCTCCGGCGACGCGGCACGGGGCGCGGCGGCCCATGTGGTGCGCGGGGTCCTGGCGGACCCGGCGGCGTACGCGGCGCGCTGAGCGCAGGGGGCCCGCGTAAAGGGAACCCGTACAGAAGCGCCCACCCACAAGCCCGTACAGCAGCGCCCGCGCAGCAGACCGCCCCCGTCCGCTTCGAGGGCGAACGGGGGCGGCCGAGGGACGGGCGAGGGACGGACCAGGCTACTTCCGGTGTGCCGCGATCAGCTCCTGGTACCAGCGGTAGCTGTCCTTCGGTGTGCGCTCCAGCGTGTCGTAGTCGACCCGGATGATCCCGAACCGCTTCGCGTAGCCGAGTGCCCACTCGAAGTTGTCCAGCAGCGACCAGACGTAGTAGCCGCGCACGTCGACGCCCGCCTCCATCGCCGTCCGCAGCGCCGTCAGGTGCGTCTGCAGGTAGGCGACCCGGTCCGCGTCGTGCACCGCGCCGTCCGCGTCCACGGTGTCGAACTCCGCCGAGCCGTTCTCCGTGATGTGCACCGGCGGCAGCGCGTCGCCGTACGTCTGCTTCAGCGCGGTCAGCAGGTCGGTGAAGGACTCGGGCACGACCGGCCAGCCCATCGCCGTCTTGCGGACGCCCGGGTACTCGCCCTCGCTGTACCGGTTGTCGGTGGCGACCCGCAGCGCCGGGTCGGCCTCGCGGTGCGGGGCGGCGGCGACGACGATCGGGCGGTAGTAGTTGATGCCCAGGAAGTCCATCGGCTGGGAGATCAGCTCCAGGTCGCCCTCGCGCCGGAAGTCCTGGGCGGTGATGAGCTCGCCCCAGGTCTCCTCCTCGGTGACCGGGTAGCGGCCCGCCAGGATCGGCTCGGTCCACACCAGGTTGTGCTGGGTGTCCGCACGGACGACCGCGGCCAGGTCGGCGTCCGACTCGGTGGCCGGGACGTTGCGGTCCAGGTTGAGCGTGATGCCCGCCTCGCGGACGCCCGCCGCGCGCAGCGCGGTCATCGCGTGGCCGTGGCCGACCAGCAGGTGGTGCGCGGCCGCCAGGGCGCCGCGGCCCTCCTTGGCGCCCGGTGCGTGCCGCCCGACCGAGTAGCCGAGGAACGCGCTGCACCACGGCTCGTTCAGCGTGATCCAGCGCGGCACCCGGTCGCCCAGGTGCTCCGCCATGATCGCCGTGTACTCCCCGAAGCGCTCCGCGGTCTCGCGTACCCGCCAGCCGCCCTTGTCCTCCAGGGCCTGCGGCAGGTCCCAGTGGTAGAGGGTGGCGGCCGGCTCGATGCCCGCTTCGAGGAGCTCGTCGACGAGCCGGGAGTAGAAGTCCAGGCCCTTGGCGTTGACCGCCCCGCTGCCCTCGGCCTGGATGCGCGACCAGGCGATGGAGAAGCGGTACGAGTCCACACCCAGGCCGCGCAGCAGCGCCACGTCCTCGGGGTAGCGGTGGTAGTGGTCGCAGGCCACGTCACCGGTGTCACCGCCGTCGGTCTTTCCGGGCGTGTGGCTGTAGGTGTCCCAGATGGACGGCCCGCGGCCGTCTTCATCCACGGCGCCCTCGATCTGGTACGAGGCCGTGGCCGCGCCGAAGACGAATCCGGGCGGGAAGACCGGGAAGTCACTCATGGAAACCCTTACTTGACCGAGCCGCTGGTGATCCCGGCGGCGATGTACTTCTGGGACAGGACGAGCAGGACCGCGGCGGGCACGGCCGAGAGGACCGAGGCGGCCATGACCGAACCCCAGTCACCGACGTGGGCGCCGATGTACTGGTAGATACCCAGCGTGATCGGCTTGACGTCGTCCGTGGTGTTCAGCGTCAGGGCGAACATGAAGTCGCTCCACGCGTAGAGGAACGAGAACAGCCCGGCGGTGATCAGCGAGTTGCGGCTCATCGGCAGGACGACCTGGATGAACGTACGGATGCGGCCGGCGCCGTCGACCTCGGCGGCCTCGATGACCTCGCGCGGGATGGACACCATGAACGAGCGCATCAGCACGATGGCGAAGGGGATGCCCAGGGAGGCGTCCGCCAGCATCAGGCCGAAGTAGGAGTTGACCAGGCCGAGGTCCACGTACGCGCTGTACAGGGCGTTCGCGATGACGATGCCCGGCACCATCTGGGTGATGAGGGTGCCGAAGACGATCGTCCTGCTGCCGCGCAGTTTGAACTGTGCCAGGCCGTACGCCGCCGGTGCGGAGATCGCCAGACAGATCGCCACGGCGCCGAGCGCCACGGCCAGCGAGGTCAGCAGGTTGCCGCCCTGGTCGGCGAGGGCGGAGGTGAAGCCGGAGAAGTCCACGCCCGTCGGGACCGGGCCGACATCGACCAGGCCCGCGTCCGGCTGCAGCGCGGTGTTGATCATCCAGTACAGCGGGAACAGCATCACCGCGAGGGCGACGAGGCCGAACACGGTCGCTCCCCAGCGGCGCTTCGGCCGGTGGACGGCGGCGGGAGCCGGGGCGGCGGGGATCTGGGTGGTGGTCGCCATGCCGGTCACTTCCCCTCGTTGCGGTTGACCCGCAGGTAGAACACCGCGAAGACGGCGGAGATCAGGATCAGGATGTTGCCGACCACGGCACCGGCCCCGAAGTCCATCTGGACGAAGGAGTTCTGGTACGTGAGCGTGCCGAGTGTCTGGGTGGAGTCGGCGGGCCCGCCGTCGGTGAGGGCGAGGACCAGGTCGAGGATCTTGACCGTCGACATGAAGCCGAGCACCAGCACCACGGTGATCACGGGCTTGAGCATGGGCAGGGTGACCGAGCGGAACGTACGCCAGGCGTTCGCGCCGTCGAGCGAGGCGGCCTCGTGCAGTTCCTTGGGGACCTCCTGGAGGCCGCCGTAGAGGATCACCATGTTGAACGGGATGCCGATCCAGATGTTCACCAGGATCACCGAGATCAGCGCCATGCTGGTGCTCGTCAGCCACGGGGTGTCACCGGGGAGGCCGACGGTGCCCAGGAAGGAGTTGAGGACACCGGTGTCCTGGTCGAAGATGCGCCGCCACACGATGCCGGAGACGACCATCGGGACCAGCCACGGCAGCAGGATCAGCGAGCGCAGGATTCCGTTCAGGGGGAAACGGCGGGTGAAGAAGACGGCGAGGGCCAGGCCGATGCAGAACTGGCCGACGAGCGATCCGACCGTGAAGAGGATCGTCTGCCACAGGGCCTTGCCGAACAGCCCGTCGTTGAAGACGTTGCTCCAGTTGTCGAAGCCGTTGAACGGCGCCTCACCGGTGAAGAACGTGGACGGCGAGTAGTCCTGGAAGCTCATCACGATGTTGCGGACGAGCGGGTAGCCGAAGAACAGCGCCATGAAGATCACGGCGGGGGCGATGAACCCCCACTGGGCGAGCGTCCTGCGCCGCTTGGCGCTCCGCGGGTTCACCGGCTTCTTGGCCGTAGCGGCCGCGGGGGCCTTCGGGTCGGCCGGCAGCGCGGCGGCCGAGGCTGTGGTGGATGACATGGTTCGTTACCTCAGTTCCCGCTCGTGACCTGCTGCTGGGCGCGCTTCAGGGCGGCCTCGCTGGACTCACCGGTGAGGGCGGACTGGAAGGCGCTCTGCAGGGCCAGCGAAACGGACGACCACTGCGCACCGAGCTTGGCGGTACGCGAACGGGCCGTGGCGACCTGGTCGGCGAGGGCGGCCAGCTCCGGCGCCTTCGTGCGCCACACGGCGGCGGCCTTCGCGTTGGCCGGGACCATCCAGCTGTTGATCGCGTAGGTGATCTGCTCCTGCTCGCCCGCCATGCAGCCGATGATCCGGGCGGACATCTTCTCCCGCGCCTCGTCACCGGTGTTGGGCACGGTCAGCACCCCGCCGCCCAGCGGACCCACCGAGTCGTCGCCCGCCTCCGGGACGGGGATCTGGGCGATGCCCCAGTTCAGCCCCTTCTTGGCGTTGAGGCTCTCGACCTGCCACGGGCCGTTGATCATCATGGCGGCGTTGCCGGCCATGAACTGGTCGTTCACATCGGCCTGGGTCCAGTTGACCGTGGACTTGGACAGCGAGCCGTCCTTGAGCAGGCTCTTCCAGTAGTCCAGCGCCTCTGCCACCTGCGGGCTGTCGAGCTTCGTCTCGTCGCCGCCGTTGGACCACATGAACGGGGTGAACTGGAAGACGCCGTCCTCCGCGCCGCCCGCGCTGAGTGCCAGGCCGTACCGCTTGCCCTGGGTGAGCTTCTTCGCGGTCGCCTGCATCTCGGCCCAGGTGGTGGGCACCTTCAGGCCGGCCTTGTCGAGGGTGTCCTTGTTGTAGAACAGCGCCAGGGTGTTCACGGTGCGCGCCGCCCCGTAGTACTTGCCCTCGTACGAGCCGAAGTTGACGATCCCCTCGGGGATGTCCGTCGTCGTCAGACCGAGGTCCTTCAGCGGGATGAGCCCGCCCGCCTCGGCGAACGTCGGCATCTCCGAGGCGTCCAGCTGGAGCACGTCGGGCAGTGACTTCGAGGAAGCCATCCGCAGGGCCTTCGTCATCACCTGCGAGGCCGGGACACTCTGCTGCTCGATCTTCACCCCGAGCGTCTTGCTGCACCGGGCCAGCGTCTGGGCGTCCCAGCGGTGGTAGGACTCGTCGGTCGACGAGTTCATGACGGTGTACACGTCCGGGTCCTGCTGCTGCCCGCAGCCGGACAGGACGACGCCGCCGAGCAGCGCGGAGACGACGGTGAGCGGGACGACGACTCGCCGGTGATGACGGCGGCGCGGCTGGAGCATGCCGTCCGGAGTAGGTGCTGTCACGATGGTGCCCTTGCGTGAGAGGGGTGCCGGCCCGGGGGGACCACTGTGTCCCGACGAGGTGGATCGATCCGCCCGGGTACGGGTCCGGCAGGCCCGTACCCGGGGAGTGGGGGTGTCCGGCGGCGACGGTCCGCGCCGGACACCCCGGGGCGTCAGCTGACGCCGAGCAGGTGCTCCATGGCGAGCTGGTCGAGCGCCTCGAACGCCATCGAGCGCTGGGCGGCGCCGTCCACGTCGAAGTCCTCGAACGCGGAACGGTCCGCGAGCAGGGCCTTGACGCCGTCGGCGGCGGTGGGCTGCGCCAGCTCGTCCAGGCGGGAGGCGGCGAGCGCCTCCTTGACGGCCGGGTCGGCGCGGAACGCCAGTGCGCGCTCCTTGAGGATCAGGTAGTTGCGCATGCAGTTCTTCGCGGACTCCCAAACCCCGTCGATGCCGTCGGTGCGCACCGGCTTGAAGTCGAAGTGCAGCGGGCCCGCGTAGTCCGAGCTCTCCAGCAGGTCGACGAGCCAGAAGGCCTGGCGCAGGTCGCCGGCGCCGAAGCGGAGGTCCTGGTCGTACTTGATGCCGGACTGGCCGTTGAGG
>NZ_JBEOVJ010000124.1:0-15871 GCF_040295435.1 Streptomyces sp. NPDC002809 | reverse complement strand
CTCAGCCCCTGCTGCAGCCCGTCCGCCTCGGCGCGCTGGAGCTCCCCAACAGTGTCGTCATGGCCCCCATGACCCGCGCCCGCGCTCAGAACGCCCGCCCCCGTAGGGCCCGTCCCGCCACCTCAGCCCTGCGAGGGGCCCGCGCCCGTCACTCAGCGCAGGAAGTCCCGTGCTATGGACTCCGCCACCCGCTCCAGCAGCGGCCCCGCCTCGGCCATGCACACGGCGGGGTCCGGCTCCAGCTCCGTGAGCGCGTACGCGCGGTGGATGCCCGCGCGTCCCAGCGCCTCCGGGGCCAGCGCCAGGCGTCCGCAGACCGCGACGACCTCGATGCCCGCCGCGCGGGCCGCCGCGGCGACCCCGGCCGGGGCCTTGCCGTGCAGGGTCTGCTCGTCGAGCGAACCCTCGCCGGTGACGACCAGCGTCGCCCGGGCCAGTGCCGGCGCGAAGCCGAGGACGTCGAGCATCACCTCGATGCCGGGCCGGAACCGCGCACCGAGCGCGACGAGCGCCCCGTACCCGATTCCGCCCGCCGCACCGGCCCCGGGCAGCTGGGCGTGGTCCGGCCCCAGCACGGAGGCGTAGTGGGCGAGCGCCGCGTCGAGCACCGCGATGTCTTCCTCGGTGGCGCCCTTCTGACGGCCGTACACCTCCGGCGCGCCCTTGGGCCCGGTGAGCGGGTTGTCGACGTCGCTCGCGAGGATCAGGTCGACCGCGCCGAGCCGGGCGTCGAGCCCGGACAGGTCGGCCGTCGCGAGATCGGCGAGTCCACCGCCGCCGGGACCGACGGGCTTGCCGTCCGCGTCCAGGAAACGTGCGCCGAGCGCGGCCAGCATGCCTGCCCCGCCGTCCGTGGTCGCGCTGCCGCCGACGCCGAACACGATGGTCCGCGCGCCCGCTTCGAGGGCGGCGAGCAGCAGCTCACCGGAGCCGTACGTGGTGGCCGTGAGCGGGGCGAACACGCCCGCGGGCAGCTGCTGGAGACCCGATGCCTCGGCCATCTCGACCACCGCGGTGGTGTCGCGCACCGCGTACGCAGCGGTCACGGGGTCGCCGAGCGGCCCGGTCACCCGCGCCTCGCGGCGCTCGAATCCGGCGGCCACCGCGGCCGCCACCGTGCCGTCGCCGCCGTCCGCCACGGGCAGGGTCTCGACCCGTACCCCGGGGGCGACGCGCCGCAGCCCGGCCGTCACCCGCTCCGCGACCTGCACGGCCGTGAGCGAGCCCTTGAACTTGTCCGCCGCGACGAGCACGCGTGCGGTCTCCATCACTGCTCCGTCCGTCACCTTGATTCCCTTTGCTTTCGAACAGGCAGTCGCGCCGCCCCGACCCTAACCGCAGCACCCCCTCCCTGCCCATGGGTGTCCGGGCCCTGGACCTGGTGTTGCGCCCCACCACTACGCTTCTGACGTGACCACCAATGACTACGCCGTGTACATCGCCGGTCTCCCGAAGGTTCTGGCCGGTGCGGCCTGCATCTTCCGCGACGCCCAGGGACGAGTGCTGCTCGTCGAACCGAACTACCGCGAGGGATGGACCCTGCCCGGCGGCACGATCGAGTCGGCGGACGGCGAGAGCCCGCGCCAGGGGGCACGGCGCGAGTCGGCCGAGGAGATCGGTCTCGACCTGGAGCCGGGCCGGCTGCTGGCGGTCGACTGGGCGCGCGGCACCACGCGGCCGCCGATCGTGGCCTATGTGTACGACGGCGGGGTGCTGGACGAGGAGCAGCTCAAGGCGGTCCGGCTCCAGGAGGAGGAGCTCCTGTCATGGAAGCTCGTCGAGCCCGCGGAGATCGACCGGTACCTGCTCGGGACACTCCGCGGGCGCGTGCGGGCGGCGCTGGACGCGCTGGAGTCCGGCGCGGGCACCGTGGAACTGGAGGACGGCAGCCCCGTCGGCTGACGGGCCGGCCACGGGCCGCCGGTCAGCCCTGCTGCTCCTGCGGCCTGATCCCGTCCTCGCGCACGGTCTCCTCGCGCGCCGCTGTCCGCGCCTCGGTGCGGTGACCGCGCGCGATGTAGTCGCGCACGACGAGTTCGACGGCGTCCTGGGGGCTGCCGACGCCGGAGAGCACCATCACCTCGACCACGAGTTCCGCGTCCGGACCGACCGTCACCTCCGCCATGGCCGGGACGGTAGCGGCCCCCGATATCGCCTCGCGAGGTGCCGCGCGCGGTGCGTACGCTCCCCGCATGACACTCGTGGCGATCCTCAGCTGCGCCGGCATCTCCACGGACTCCGGCATCCCCGACTACCGCGGTCCGAACGGCCTCTGGCGCAAGGACCCGGAAGCCGAGAAGCTCGTCCGGTACGACCTGTACATGGCCGACCCGGAGATCCGCCGCCGCTCCTGGCAGATGCGGCGCACCAGCGCGACGTGGAACGCCGAGCCGAACGCGGCCCACCGCGCGGTGGCCGGCCTGGAGCGGGCGGGCGTGGCCGTACGGGTGATCACGCAGAACGTCGACGGCCTGCACCAGGCCGCCGGTCTCTCCGCGCGCAAGGTCCTCGAACTGCACGGCACCGCACTCCAGGTGGTGTGCACCCGCTGTCACGCACGCTCGTCGATGGCCGAGGCCCTGGCCCGGGTCGAGGCCGGGGAGCCGGATCCGCCGTGCGGCACGTGCGGCGGGATCCTCAAGGCGGCCACGGTCATGTTCGGTGAACGGCTCGACCCGGTGGTGATGAGCGCCGCGATGGCGGTCGCGAAGGGCTGCGAGGTGTTCATCGCGGTCGGTACGACCCTCCAGGTGCAGCCCGCCGCCTCGCTGGCCGGGATCGCGGCGGAGCACGGGGCGCGGCTGATCGTGGTCAACGCGGAGCCGACGCCGTACGACGCGCTGGCACAGGAGACGATCCGGGAGCCGATCGGCACCGCCCTGCCCGCCCTGCTCAAGCGGCTGACGGACGAGGCGGGTTCGGGAGCGGGTGCCGGGGGCTGATGTCGGGGGGCGCCGGTACGGTCCGGTGCATGACTGCCGCCTCGTCCCTCCGCGCCACACGAGCCTCGTACGACACCGTCGCCGTCGACTACGCGTCCTTGCTCGCCGACGAGTTGGCGGCCAAGCCGCTGGACCGCGCGATGCTCGGCGCCTTCGCCGAGCACGTGACGGCCGATGGCGGCGGCCCGGTCGCCGATCTCGGCTGCGGGCCGGGACGGGTGACGGCGTACCTCCGGGACATCGGGCTGCCCGCGTTCGGCATCGACCTGTCGCCCGGCATGGTGGCGGAGGCCCGTCGGCGCCACCCGGACCTGCGGTTCGAGGTGGGGACGATGAGCGCCCTGGCCCTGGCCGACGACTCGCTGTGCGGGGCCCTCGTCTGGTACTCGCTCGTCCACACCCCACCGGAGGAACTGGGGCCGTACGCGGAGGAGTTCCACCGCGTACTGGCCCCGGGCGGCCATCTGCTGATGGCCTTCAAAGTGGGCGACGAGCAGGTCCGGGTTGAGCACGCGTACGGGCATCCCGTGGACCTCGACGTGTACAGGTTCTCCCCCGAGCGGGTCGCCGGGCTGTTCCTGCGTACCGGCTTCGAGGTGACGGCCAGGCTGGTCCGGGCGGCCGGCCGTTGGGAGGCCACCCCGCAGGCGTTCCTGCTCGCGCGGAAGCCCGCCCAGGAGATCGCCCAGGACGTCTACCCCGAGGCGTCCGGCCCCTCCCCCTTGTGGCGCCGGTAGTAGCGGGCCACCCGTGCGCGGTTGCCGCAGCGCTCGGCCGAGCACCAGCGGCGGCGCGGGTGGGCGGGCACGAACAGCATCGTGCAGTCCTCCGCCTCGCACTCCCGGATCCTCGCGACCGCCGGATCCGCCAGCAGCTCGGCCACCTCCTCGGCCAGCGCCGCGGCCACCCGCTGCCCGAGCGGGCCGGCACGGCGGGACGTCACCACGACGGCGTCGCCGTTCCACTCCGCGTACCGGACCGCGGGGGCAACGCGCTGCGCCTCGTTGAGGCCGCGCAGCGCGGACTCCGGCGGGCGCTCACCACGACGGGCCGCCGCGACTGCGAGCGCCGCGTGCGCCCGGACCGCGTGCACCGGCGCCAGATCGTCCGGGGTCGCCTCCCGTGCCCCTGCGGCTCCGGGCAGCCGCTCCCCCTCCAGAGCCAGCCAGGCCAGCAGACCGGGCTCGTCGGCCAGCTGATCGACCGGGGGTCCCTGCGCCGTGTACGGCAGCGTGTTGAGCAGGTCCAGGGCGAGCAGCTCGCCGGTCAGAGGCTCAAGACCATTCATACAACTAATGCTAACTCACCTCCTTGACGCATTAGAGCCCTGTCGCGTAAAACTAATGCATCGGACCACCAAGGAGGCATGTGAACATGGCGATTCAAGCTGTTCCGCACATCCGTCACCGGCACATCGAGGTCGACGGCGTCCGTGTCTTCTACCGCGAGTCGCTCCCCGCAGGAGCGGCGGACGACGCCCCGGTCATGCTGCTGCTGCACGGCTTCCCGTCGGCCTCGCACCAGTTCCGCCGGCTGATGGACGCGCTCGGCACCCACTACCGCCTCGTCGCCCCGGACTACCCGGGCTTCGGCCACAGCGACGCCCCGGCGTCCTCGACCACGGGCGGCCCGTTCACGTACACCTTCGACCGGCTCGCCGACATCACCGAGGGCTTCGTGCAGCAGCTCGGGCTGTCCCGCTTCGTCATGTACGTGTTCGACTTCGGCGCCCCCGTCGGGTTCCGCCTCGCCGCCCGCCATCCGGAGTGGATCGCCGGTCTGGTGGTCCAGAACGGCAACGCGTACGAGGAGGGCCTGTCGCGGCAGGCCCGCGACTTCATCGCCCTTCGGCCGGAGAACCCCGGCGCCGCCGACACCGTGCGGTCCTTGCTCACCCTGCCCGCGACCCGCGGCCAGTACGAGGGCGGCACCGCCGACCCGGAGCTGGTGGCGCCGGACGGCTGGACCCTGGACCAGCACTTCCTGGACCTGCCGGGCCGCACCCAGCCGCAGCTGGACCTGGCCTTCGACTACCACTCCAATGTGGCGCTCTACCCGCAGTGGCAGGACTGGCTGCGCAAGCACACCCCGCCGGCGCTCGTCGTCTGGGGCAGCGAAGACATGTTCTTCCCCGAGCCCGGCGCCCGCGCCTATCTGCACGACCTCCCGGACGCCGAACTGCACCTCTTCGACACCGGTCACTTCGCCCTGGAGGACCACCTCCCGCAGATCGCGCCGCTGATCGCCGACTTCCTGGACCGCACCTGGACGACTACGGTCCGGCCGTAACGGCGGCGGGCATCGTGCGGTAACGTTGACGGCTGCGAAGGGGAGTAGCCCTGCAAACCGGTCGTCGACACACTGGAACCTCCGGGTTCCCGGTGGCCGGGCTCGTGGATCATTGCGGGCGGGCGAGACCTTCGGTCAGGTATGACACGCCCACGCCCCGTGGGCCGTGCCGTCATGCCGGGCCGAGTGGTCCTCCGAAACAGCCCGAGCGGCGCTTCGCGGAAGATCCGGGGCCCGGCTCCAACAGAAAGCCACCCGGAATGCATCTCGACCCCCTGGCGATCATCACCGCTTTCGGGCTGATCTTCCTTGCGGAACTCCCCGACAAGACGATGTTCGCGTCTCTGGCCATGGGCACACGCATGCGCCCGCTCTACGTCTGGTTCGGCACGTCGTCCGCGTTCATCGTCCATGTCGCCATCGCGGTCGGGGCGGGCGGTCTGCTCGGCCTGCTGCCCGACTGGATCGTCAAACTCGTCTCCGCCTCCCTGTTCGCCTTCGGCGCCTTCATGCTGCTCCGGGCCGACGCGGGCGACGACGACGAGGAGGGCGGCCCGAAGACGGTGACCGGCTTCTGGCCGGTGTACTCCACCGCCTTCATGGCGGTGTTCATCAGCGAATGGGGCGACCTCACCCAGATCACGACGGCCAACCTGGCCGCGAGCAACGGCGCATGGTCCACCGCGATCGGATCCGCCGCCGCCCTGATGTCCGTATCGGCGCTGGCGCTGCTCGCGGGACGGTTCATCGCCAAGCGCGTACCCCTCAAGACCGTTCAGCGCATCGGCGGGGTGTGCATGCTGGGGCTGGCGATCTGGACGGTCGTCGAGATCTTCACCGGCTGACGCGGCCACGGCAAACGCAGAGGAAGGGCTCCGCGCACACGCGCGGAGCCTTTCTCCGTACCGCCCCCTACGCGTGGGCCTTTCTCCGTACCGCCCCCTACGCGCGTGAGTCCTTCTCCGTACCGCCACGCGCGGACCCTTCGCCCTACCGCCCTACCGCCCTAGAAGAGGGCCGGCGCGCTGTCCTGCGTTCCGTTCTCGAAGGCCAGCAGGCGCTGCTTGCGGTCGAGTCCGCCGCCGTATCCGGTGAGGCTCCCCGAGGCCCCGATCACCCGGTGACAGGGCACGATGATGCCGACCGGGTTCTTGCCGTTGGCCAGCCCCACCGCACGCGAGGCCCCCGGCTTGCCGAGGTTCTCGGCCAGTTCTCCGTACGAGCGGGTCTCACCGTACGGAATCCGCTGGAGCTCTGCCCAGACGGAGCACTGGAACGGGGTGCCGGCGAGGTGCAGCGGGAGGTCGAACTCCCTCAGCTCACCGGCGAAGTAGGCGTCCAGTTGCTCGACGGCCTCGTCGAAGGGGCCGGGATCGGCCTCGCCGAAGGTCTCCTCGGGCGGCCGGTGCCGCTGACCGGTCATGTAGAGGCCCGCGAGGACCCGGTCGGTGGCGACAAGGGTCAACAGGCCGTAGGGGCTGTCGATCACCGTGTGCTGCCGGGTCGCGGTGGCGGTACGTGCCGTGGTCGCATTGCCTGCCGCGGTGGCGCTGCGTGCCATGGCGGCTTTGCCTGCCGCGGTGGCGGTACGTGGCATGGGGGTGGCGCCTGTCGTGGTCACGAGGAACTTCCTTGTGCGGGAAGGTGGTTGATGGGGTGGTCGTCGACGGTCCACAGATACTGCACGGCGTAGGCCCGCCAAGGCCGCCAGCCCGCCGCGCGTGCGGTGAGCGCGGCCGGTGTCGAGGGCAGGCCGAGCTGCTGGGCGGCCCGCCGGATGCCGAGGTCCGTCGGCAGGAACGCGTCCGGGTCGCCGAGCGCACGCATGGCGATGACCTCGACGGTCCAGGGGCCGAATCCGGGCAGCGCGTCCAGTTCGGCCCGCGCCTTGTCCCAGTCGGTGTCGGTGCCCAGCCGCAGCGAGCCGTCCGCCAGCGCCTCCACGAGCGTGGTGAGCGTGCGGCGGCGACTGCGGGGCAGAGCGAGCTGCTCGGGGTCGAGCCCGGCCAGCGCCTCCGGTGCCGGGAAGAGATGGGTGAGACCGCCCTCTGCGTCGTCGACGGGTGCGCCGTGGGCGTTGACCAGCCGGGCAGCGTGGGTCCGGGCGGCCGCGGTGGACACCTGCTGGCCGAGCACGGCCCGGACGGCGAACTCCGCTCCGTCGACGGTCCTCGGCACCCGGCGGCCCGGCGCCTTGTCGACCAGCGGGGCCAGCAACGGGTCGGCGCGCAGCTGCTCGTCGACGGCCACCGGGTCGGCGTCCAGGTCCAGCAGCCAGCGGCACCGGCTGATGGCCAGGGTGAGGTCACGCGGATCGGTGAGCGAGAGCCGGCAGGCGATGTGGTCGGGGTGCGGGGTCAGGGCGACGATGCCGTGCCCGTGCGGCAGGTCGAGCGTGCGGCGGTAGGCCCCGTCGCGCCACTCCTCGACGCCCGGGACGGCCGTCGCGGCGAGGTGCCCGAAGAGGTTGCTGGGGTTGAGCGGGGCGCGGTACGGAAGCCGTAGCGCTATCACCCCGGGCGTGGCCTGCGGATTCGTCGACCGTGCCGCGCGGCTGCGCAGCTCCCCCGGAGCCAGGGCGAAGACCTCACGAACGGTGTCGTTGAAGGTGCGGATCGAGGCGAACCCGGCCGCGAACGTGACCTCGGCCATCGGCAGCCCGGTCGTCTCGATGAGCACCCGCGCGGTCTGCGCCCGCTGCGCCCGGGCGAGCGCCAGCGGTCCGGCGCCCAGCTCGGCGAGCAGCTGCCGTTCGATCTGCCGGGCCGAGTACCCGAGCCGGGTGGCCAGTCCCGGGACGCCCTCCCGGTCGACGACCCCGTCCCGGATGAGCCGCATCGCGCGGGCCACGGAGTCGGCGCGCGCATTCCACTCGGGTGATCCGGGGCTCGTGTCGGGCCGGCACCGCTTGCAGGCCCGGAACCCGGCCTGCTGGCAGGCGGCTGCGCTCGGGTAGAACGTCATGTTCGCGACCTTGGGCGGCACGACGGGGCAGCTCGGGCGGCAGTAGATCCGGGTGGTCAGGACCGCCGTGAAGAACCAGCCGTCGAACCGGGGGTCCTTGGACTGAACAGCCCGCACGCAGCGCTCGGTGTCGGTGTGCATGGTTCAAGCATGGGGCACGGCCCGGGGCGCAGCTGGCGGAAATCCGACATCAGCGTCGGGCTGCCAGGGCTTCCTCGACTCCCGGCGGGCGACGGCCGGCACCGGCCCGCCCTCCGCACCCGGCACACCGACCCGCGTCCGGCTAGCCGGGATCCACCCGGCGCACCGGCCCGCGTCCAAGTGGATCCCGGCTCAGGTGCCGGCCCTGAAGTACGCGGCGGCAGCGTCGATGAAGCGGTCGTGCGCGGCCCTCGCGGCCTCTCGGGCCGCGGTGAGCTCCTCCGTGCTCGTGGCGGCGTCGACCATGTCGTAGGTGGCGACGACCATGGCCTGTGCGGTGGTGTGGACTGCCGGGTCGGGCACGAGGAGCCGCAGGGCGACCAGGGGGCGGGTGATGGCGGAGCGGGTTTCATGAGACCTGGCTCGCAGTTCCTCCCGCTCGACGTCGTCGGCGCCCCGCAGCCGGGCCTCCCCCCGCATCCACAGGGCGCGACGGTGGTCGGAGCCGGCGGAGGCGAGTGTCGTCACCGCGTCGAGCCGGTCGCGGCGCAGCTGCGCGGTGGCGGCTGCCCGCTCGGCGCGGCCGGCTGCCAGGTGCTGGAACGTACCGGTGACAATCGCCCCGAGAAGTGTCGCGACGACGGCAAGGACAGTGGCGATCATGATCTGCTCTCTTGGCCGGGCACCTGGCCCCGGACCGGTACGGAGGCGGGCGCGGCCACCGTCGGTCATCGAGAGCTGCGCGAACTGGCAGGGAGACGGCGGCCGCAGACCGGCCACAGCATAGATCCCGCGCGGCGGCGGGAGGCATTCGAGGTGGCCGGGAGTCCGATCACGATCGGGACCTCCCACGGCGCCGTCCTTCTCGCCCGGGAGGCGGGCGCGGACATGCGGAGGAAGCGAGGGTCTTGCGTACCCCGGCGTGGGCCTGCGGCCCGAGCCGCTGCCGACGGCCGCACCCGGCCGGTCATGAGTTGACAGGCGACCTCCCGGTGAGAGGCTTGAAGAAGTTCCGACGTGCCCACGGGAGGGTCTGATCCCTGTCGGCCGGCGGATGCTCGGGCCGTGTCACGCCCGGTACGGAATCGCAAGGGAGAGCCCGTCATGACGGAGGCGTCGTCCGCGCCGATCTGCTCGCATCTGGACCAGGTCCGACGTGTCACTCCCGACAGCCCCGACTCCTGCCCCCGGTGCGTCGCGCAGGGTGACACCTGGGTACATCTGCGCGAGTGCCAGAGCTGTGGACAGATCGGCTGCTGCGACTCCTCCCGCAACAAGCACGCCACCGCTCATCGTGAAGCCACGGGGCATCCCCTCATCCGCTCCTACGAGCCGGGCGAGACCTGGTGGTGGTGCTACGAGGACCAGGTGACGTTCGACGTCGACGGCGCCGGGCCCGCCCGGGCGGCCTGAGCGCGGGCCTGCCGCCCGGCCGTGCCCTTCGGGCCGCGCCCTGAGCGTGGGCCGCCGCTGAGCCGTGCGCGGCGCGGCGCCCCGCCGCTCAGCTCCGGGCCGACAGCGCCTCCTCGAACTCCACGTACGCGTGCGCGTCGAAGAGCACGAACCGCACCTCCTCGATGGGTGCCGCGGCCTCCGCCAGTACGGTGCGGACGGCGATGCGCGCACCGTCGTCCATCGGCCAGCCGTAGATACCGGTGGAGATCGCCGGGAAGGCGATGGTCCGTGCCCCCAACTCCGCGGCGACGCGCAGGGCTTCGCGGTAGCAGGACTCCAGCAGCCCCGAGCGGTCCTCGGCACTGCTCCAGACCGGGCCGACCGTGTGCACGACCCAGCGGGCGTCGAGCTTTCCGGCCGTGGTGGCGACGGCCAGGCCCGTGCGCAGTCCCTTGCCGTACTGCGAGGCGCGCAACTCCCTGCAGGCGGCCAGGATTTCGGGGCCACCTCGGCGGTGGATCGCGCCGTCCACCCCACCGCCGCCGAGCAGGGAGGAGTTCGCGGCGTTGACGACAGCGTCGACGGACTGCTGGGTGATGTCGCCCCGTACGAGGGTGATGGTGACGGCGGAAGGTGTGCGCATGCAGCCATCATGCCGGTACAGGCCCATGCGTGCGCACTTGACCGCGTCAACGCGGGTACCGGGGAAAAGCAGTACACCGCCCCGCAGAACGCCATCGCCACCGGATCGGGCGCCCTCGACGTGGCGCAGATCGAGTACTACGCCCTCGGCCAGTTCGCGATCGGCAAGTCCGTGTTTGACCCCGCCGGGTACGGCGCGGCCAAATCAGGACAGGACCTGCACCACCGGCCCCTGGAACGCGGTGAAGTGCGACAAGTCCGTGTACGAACTGCCCATGGAATCCGGCCCGATGGCGCTGTTCTGCAACGAGAAGGTCTTCGACAAGCACCACATCGAGATCCCCACCACCTGGGACGAGTACGCAAGTCGTACGTCTCCTCGACGCCCCTGTCGCAGAGCCTGGACGCCTGGCAGAAGTCCAGCGTCAAGTACGGCACGGATCAGGGCTTCACCGTCAACAAGTAGTCCGGAAGCCGGGCAGTCCGGAAGCCGGTCGACGCGGGCTGCGCAGTGCGTCCTCCTGCACGGCCCGCGTCGGGCACGGCCTGCGGGACAGTCCTCACCGGCCGCCGGAAGGCCCCGACTCCCGCAGCCGGCGCCATACCGCCTTCGCGGCGTGGTGTCCGGACATGCCGTGCACTCCGGGACCGGGCGGGGTCGCCGACGAGCAGATGTAGACCGACGGGTGCGCGGTCGCGTACGGAACCCGGGCGAGCTTGGGACGGATCACGGTCTGCAGCCCGGAGAAGGCACCGCAGGCGATGTCCCCGTCGACGTAGTTCGCGTTGCGCACGGCGAGCTGGGGCGGGCCCGTCACCGCACGGGCGAGCACCATGTCGCGGAAGCCGGGGGCGAATCGCTCCAGTTGGCGTTCGATCACCTCGGTGGCGTCTCCGTCCCAGCCGGCCGGGACGTGTCCGTACACCCAGAAGGTCTGCTTGCCCTCGGGGGCGCGGGACGGGTCGGTGAGGCTGGGCTGGGCGGTGATCAGGAACGGCACGCGTGGGTCACGGCCGGTCACGGCGGCGCGCAGGGCGGAGTCGATCTCACCGGCCGTGGGGCCGATGTGGACCGTGCCGGCCCGGCGGGCCTCCATCGCGGTCCAGGGGACGGGTCCCGACAGTGCGTAGTCGATCTTGAAGCAGGACGCGCCGTAGCGGTAGCCCCGGTAGGCGTTGCCCAGTCCCGCGATCCTGGCCAGCGCGGTGGGCGAGGTGTCGAAGATGTAGGCGCGGGCAGGGGGCAGTTCGTCCAGCCGCTTGACCTCCGTACCCGTACGGATGACGCCGCCCTGTTCCCGCAGGTACGAGGCGAGGGCGTCGGAGATGGCCTGGGAGCCGCCGCGCGGCACCGGCCAGCCCTTCTCGTGCGCGGCGAGCGCGAAGAGCAGGGCGATGCCGCCGGTGGCGAGGCCGCTGGTGGGAGCTATGGCGTGGGCGGCAAGTCCGGCGAAGAGGCCGCGGGCCTTCTCGCCGCGGAAGCGGCGGGACATGAGCGTGGCGGGCTGGATCGCGTCGAGCCCGAAGCGCACCCATCGGTACGGGTCACGGGGCAGGCCGTCCCATGGGGTGCGCAGGAAGTCCTGGGCAAGGGTGTCCCAGTGCCCGAGGAACGGTGCGACGAGTCGCCTGTACGCTCCCGCGTCCTGCGGTCCGAGCGCCATGGCCGTCTCCCCCACCGAGGTGGCCAGCACCGCTGCGGTGCCGTCCGGGAAGGGGTGGGCCAGGGCGAGTCGAGGCTGAAGCCACTCCAGGCCGTGCCGCTCGAGCGGCATCTCCGCGAAGGCGGGCGAGCCGATGCCCAGCGGGTGGACCGCCGAGCAGGGGTCGTGCCGGAAGCCCGGCAGCGTGAGCTCTTCGGTACGGGCCCCACCGCCGACGGTCCGCTCGGCTTCGAAGACCTCCACGGCGAAGCCGCGGCGGGCCAGTTCGACTGCGGCGGTCAGTCCGTTGGGGCCTGCCCCAACGACGACGGCATCGAGCATCGACGGCACCTTCGGACTCCTTTGTCAGCCGACGGTCTGAGCACCCAGGATATTCGCAGGCGCCGGCAGCTCGGGCGCGGGTAGGGTGCCCGTCCGATGAATACTCCGAACCACGCGCAGCCGCCGCACCCGGAACCACGTCCCGCCGCCTGCGGCACGGAGGATTCCGGGCTGCGCCACCGGGTCGGCGAGATGGCGGAGCGGCTGACCACCGTGGCCGGCGTCCGCGCCGTCGTCCTCGGCGGGAGCCGTGCCCGGGGCACGCACCGGCCGGACTCCGACTGGGACCTGGGCCTCTACTACCGAGGCGCACCGGACCTCGCCGCACTCACCGCGCTGGCCTCCGCGTTCCAGGGCTCCACGGTGGAGGTGGCCGGGCCGGGCGGCTGGGGACCGTGGGTGAACGGCGGGGCCTGGCTGCGGGTGGACGGCGCCCCGGTCGACTGGATCCTGCGCGATCTGGACCGGGTCGAGGCCGTCTGGTCCGCTTGCCGGCAGGGCCGTTACGAGGTGGGGGTCCAGCCCGGCCATCCGCTCGGCTTCTGGTCACCCGCCTATCCGGGCGAGGTCGCCCTCGGGCGCGTCCTCAGCGATCCGAGCGGTGAGCTGACAGCCCTTCAGCAGGAGACGTCCGGCTATCCGGAGCCGCTGCGCGCGGCGCTTGCCGATGCGGCCTGGGAGGCGGAGTTCTCGATCGATGCGGCCCGCAAGTCGGCGTCGGCCGGTGACCGGCTCCATGTCTCGCTCTGCCTGTCCCGGGCGTTCGGCATCCTCGTCCAGTCCCTGCACGCCCACCACCGCACCTGGTGTCTCAACGAGAAGGGGGCGCTGGCTGCCGCGGCGGCCCTTCCGGAGACTCCCGCGTTCTTCGCGGAGCGGGTGGGCGCGGCCTTGCGGGGACTGGACGCCGCGGCGGTGGAGACGGCCGCGGCGGTCGTGCGGGACGTGCGCGAGGTCCTGCGGGCGAAGCCGGCCTGACCGCCGGCACGGCGCCGGACCGCCCCTTTGGGGATCGAGGGGCCTGCCGGAGCCGTAAGCGGAGACCACGTTCCCGGGCACGGGCGGTGGCGGACCATGTGCCCAAGGGCAGCGCCGCAGCCCGGAGGTGCTGCCATCGCCGAACTCTCTGCCGCAGCAGTAGCTCCTGCAGAGAACGCCTCCCGCAGGCCGAGGACGGTGGCCGCCGAGCATCCGCCCCTGCGTGCGGGCCCGGGTGCCACGCCTCCGGTCCGGGCCCATTCGACGTTCGCTGCGTCCTCGCGCCCCGCACGTCGATCACCGCAGAGCTTGATCCACTTCTGGGACACGCCTCAGTAAGCAGTGCTGAGTTCCCAGAACCGGAAGACGGTCGAGGTGTCCAGACAGTTCTGCAGGCCTCGGACGTTCTCGTGGGCGACCGCGTACTGCTTGCCCTGCCAGAGCGGCAGAAGCGGCAGCTGTTCCGCCACGATGTCCTGCAGTTTCATGTACTCCTGCCGCGTGCTCGCGCGATCCGTCATGGACGAGGTCCGCGGGATGATCCGGTCGACGATCTCGTCGTTGTCGTAGTTGTTCGACAGGACGTTGCCCTTGCCGAAGAACGGCTGGGTGAAGTTGTCCGGGTCGGGGTAGTCCGGCACCCAGCCCTTGACGTAGACGCCGTACTTTCCTGCGGCGATGCCCTTCTCGTACTCGTCGAAGGGGACGGACCTCATGCGGGCGTCGAAGAGCCCGCTCCGGTTCAGCTGATCGGCGATGGCATGCAATTCGTCGTCGGTGGCGGGCCCGTACCGGCTCGGGGTGGACCAGAGGGTGAGTTTCACCTTGTCCGCTATACCGGCGTCCCGCAGCTCCGCCTTCGCCTGTTTCGGCTTCGGGCTGTCCCCGTAGGTGTCGAAGAACGAGGTGCCGTGGCCGGTGATGCCGACCGGGATGACCGAGTAGAGCGGTGCAGCCGTGGACTGGTAGACCTCGCTGACCAGGGAGTAGCGGTCGATCAGGTAGGCGATGGCCTTCCGGACGGCGAGCTTGCCGACGACCGGGTCGTCAACGTTGAAGACCATGTGCTGGACTTCGGCGCTGTTGCCCTGGACCACCTCGATGCCACCCTTCTCCGCGGTGGACGAGGTATCCAGAGCGGCTATCGCCTTGGCGCTGAGGCCACGGTAGGCAATGTCTACGTCGCCATTCTCCAGAGCCGCCTGAAGGGCCTGCTGGTTACCCTGGAAGAGCTCCAGGGTCACGCCCGAGTTCTTCACTTCGGCGGTTCCGTGATAGCCCGAATAGACCGAGAAGACGGCTTTCCCCTTGTCGATGGAGTTCAGCTTGTAGGGGCCGGAACCGACCGCCTTGCCATCCTCGAGCAGGCTGTCCTCGGGGTAGACCTGACGGTCCACTATGGAACCGCCTCCCGAAGCGATCTTGCTGGGGAACGTCGCGTCGGGCACCTTGAGGCGGAAGACGACGGTCTTGTCGTCCGGGGTGCTGATCGACGAGATCGTGGAGAGCAGCGGCGCGGGGCCCGCCGGGTCGTTGATCCTGATCGTCCGGTCGAAGGAGTACTTGACGTCCGCCGAAGTGAGGCTGTTGCCGTTGCTGAACTCCAGCCCGTCACGCAAGGTGCAGGTGTACGTTTTACTGCCGTCGGAGAACTTGCACTCCTCGGCAGCCTCCGGCACGGGAGTGGACGCTCCGGGCGGGAAGCTCAGCAGGGACTGGAAGACGTTGTTGAACAGCAGCCAGGACCCCGGGTCGTATCCCGAGGCCGGATCCGTGGCGAGGATGTCGTCGGACATCCCGACGACCATCCTGCTCTCGGAGCCCTGGGAGCTGCAAGCTGCCAATAACATCACTGCCAGTCCCCCGGCTATCAGGGTGCTCGGCCGCCTCGTACGAAACTTCACAGAACCGTTCCTCATGCTCTCGGCCGGCCGCGTGGGGGGTGTCCCCGGACAACCGGATCAGGTCGGAAACGACAGCGAACACCGCGGCCGTCCGGCACTGTCGGCCCGACCGGGCTCGATTGCGGACCGACGGACTGCCCGGACTCGGTGTTCGCCAGGAACTCTTTACATGATGACTGACCACCAAATACCAGTCGGTGAACTGCAGTTGGCAAGTCGATATCAATCTCGTGGTGATGTCGACAATCTACTTGTATACCGCGATGCGCGCTGTCACAGCCTACAAAAAAAATCATCATCCAACAGCCCGCGAAGCCACTGAACTCGGCCCTGCGACCTGGTCTGTCCTGATACCTCAGCGATTTACCCCTTCAAGCCGGACGCTTCGTACCTCTGTATAACCTGTCGGTGTATACGAACAGATTGAGGGCTCTCAGTTGAACGCCGGACGATCGGATATCGCAATCGAGTTGTCCAAAGATTCCGGGTGGGACTGGAAATGTCCTTCCCCGGGACGTTGGTCGATTCCGGCTTGCCTAAGGGCTGTCCCGTAATCCCTGGCGGGCGCGCGACGACAGCTACGGCACCTCGCCGCGTTGTCGGAACGTCCGAATACATCCAGTATGCGGAC
>NZ_JBEOVJ010000123.1:0-16908 GCF_040295435.1 Streptomyces sp. NPDC002809 | reverse complement strand
GACACACCCGACCACGCAAACGGCAACGCAGCCCCCACACCCACCGCACCCGACAACGCCACCCCATGCAACGCAGCATCGAACAACGCCGGATGGAGCTGGAAGTCGGTCGCGGGCGTCCCGGTGGGCAGGGCGACCTCGGCGTAGACGTCGCCGTCGGCGCGCCAGGCCTCGCTCAGTCCGCGGAAGGCGGGCCCGTACCGCAGACCCTCCTCGGCCATGCCGTCGTAGAAACCGTCCAGGTCGACCGGCTCCGCACCGGCCGGAGGCCACTGGCCCGACGCCCAGGCGGCGTCGTCGGCCCCGTTCGTCCCCTTCGCCGGGGCCTCCGGCGCGAGGACGCCGGTCGCGTGGCGCGTCCACGGCTGGTCGCCGTCCTCGGTGCGGGCGTGCACGGTCACCTGGCGGCGGTTGTCGTCGCCTGCCGTGCCGACGGTGACGCGTACCGCCACACCGCCCCGTTCGGGGACGATCAGTGGTGCTTCCAGGGTCAGTTCGTCGATGACGGGGCAGCCGACCTGGTCGCCGGCGTACATGGCGAGTTCCACGTGGCCGGTGCCGGGGAAGAACGCGGAGTCGCCCACGCGGTGGTCGCCGAGCCACGGGTGCGTGCCGAGGGAGAGCCGGCCCGTGAGGCTGAGCGCGTCCGTGTCCGTGGCCGATATCCGTGCGCCGAGCAACGGGTGGCCGGCCGGTTCGAGTCCGGCGGTCAGTACGTCGCCGGCGCCGGTGGGAGCGGTGACCCAGTAGCGCTCGCGCTGGAAGGCGTACGTCGGCAGCTCCACGCGGGCGGCCGGCTCGGCGTCGTCGTGGAAGAGGCTCCAGTCGACCGGGGCGCCGTGTACGTAGGCCTCGGCCAGCGAGTGGGCGAACCGGGCCGGGTCGCCGCTGTGACGGCGCAGCGATCCGACGGCGGTGGCGTCGGACGATGTCGCGGCGACCGTCTCGCCTATGGCGATGAAGAGGCCCGGGTGGGGGCTGGCCTCGACGAAGAGGGTGAACCCGTCGTCGAGCATGGCCCGGGTGGTGTCCTCGAAGCGCACGGTGCGGCGCAGGTTCTCGTACCAGTAGCCGGCGTCGAGTGCGGTGGTGTCGATCGGACCACCGGTCACCGTGGAGTAGAAGGTCGTGGTGGACGGGCGGGGGGTCACGTCGGCGATCTCGGCCAGGAGGCGCTCGCGTATCTCCTCGACGAACACCGAGTGCGAGGCGTAGTCCACCGGGATCCGGCGGGCCTGCACGCCCTGTGCCTCCAGGTGGGTGTACAGCTCGTCGAGGGCTTCCGTCTCGCCGCACACGACGGTGGAGGCGGGGCTGTTGACCACGGCGATCTGGAGCCGGTCGCCCCAGCCGCGCATCACGGACTCGGCCTCGGCCGAGGGCAGCGCGACCGACATCATGCCGCCGCGTCCGGCGAGGTCCTGGCGGATGATCCTGCTGCGCAGCGCGACGACGCGGGCGCCGTCCTCCAGTGAGAGAGCTCCGGCGACGCAGGCGGCCGCGATCTCGCCCTGGGAGTGACCGACGACGGCGGCGGGCTCCACACCACACGCGCGCCAGAGGGCCGCGAGGGAGACCATGACGGCCCACAGGACGGGCTGGACGACGTCGACCTCGTCGAAGGTGGGGGCTCCCGGGCGCTGGTGGACGACGTCGAGGAGGTCCCAGTCGGTGAACGGGTCCAGGGCGTCGGCGCACTCGCGCATCCGGTCGGCGAACACCGGTGAGGATTCGAGGAGTTCGACGGCCATGCCGGCCCACTGGGATCCCTGGCCGGGGAAGACGAAGGCGACCTGGGCGGGCCCGGTGGCGGTGCCGCGGACCACGTGTGATGCCTTGCCGCCCTCCGCGAGGGCGTCCAGGCCGGTGAGCAGGGGGGTGGGCTCGGTGCTGTCCGCGCCCGCGGGGGTCCCGCTGTCGAGGACGACGGCGCGGTGCTCGAACGCGGTGCGAGTGGCGACCAGGGCGCGGCCGATGTCCTGGGGGCGCGCGGTGGCGCCGGCTCCGTCCCGTACGAAGGAGGCCAGCCGCCCCGCCTGGGCCCGGAGACCTGCGGCGCTGCGTCCGGAGACGAGGTACGGGGCGGGCGAAGAGGTGAAGGGAGCGGGCCGGAGCTCCGTGGCCGGCTCGGTCGCACCGGGAGCCGCGGCGGGTGCCGCTGTCGGTTCCGGCGCGGGTTCCGGCGCCGGTGCCTCCTGGAGGATCACGTGGACGTTGGTGCCGCTGAGCCCGAACGCCGAGATTCCGGCGGTGCGCGGGTGGCCGTGCTGCGCCCAGGGTTCGGCCTCGGTGAGCAGACTGACGTTGCCGGAGGTCCAGTCGACGTGGGTGGAGGGCTGCTCGACGTGCAGGGTCCGGGGCAGCAGGCCGTTGCGCAGGGCCATCACCATCTTGATGACGCCGCCGACGCCCGCCGCCGCCTGGGCGTGGCCGATGTTGGCCTTGAGCGAGCCCAGCCGCAGGGGCTGTTCGGCGGTGCGGTCCTGGCCGTACGTGGCGAGCAGGGCCTGCGCCTCGATCGGGTCGCCGAGCGTGGTGCCGGTGCCGTGGGCCTCGACGACGTCGACGTGGGCGCCGGGTACGCGTGCGTTGGCGAGAGCCTGGCGGATGACGCGCTGCTGGGACGGGCCGCTGGGGGCGGTGAGGCCGTTGGAGGCCCCGTCGGAGTTAATGGCCGATCCGCGGACGACGGCGAGCACGGGGTGCCCGTTGCGGCGGGCGTCGGAGAGGCGCTCCAGCAGGACGATGCCCGCGCCCTCCGACCAGCCGGTGCCGTCGGCACTGTCGGAGAACGCCTTGCACCGTCCGTCGGGCGCGAGGCCGCGCTGCTTGCTGAAGGCGACGAAGGGTGCGGGCGTCGACATGACCATGACGCCGCCGGCCAGGGCGAGGCTGCACTCGTCCTGGCGCAGGGCCTGTGCGGCGAGGTGGAGGGCGACGAGCGACGAAGAGCAGGCGGTGTCGACGGTGAAGGAGGGGCCTTCGAGGCCGAGGGTGTAGGAGATGCGGCCGGAGATGACGGAAGCGGCCCGCGCGGTGGCCATGTAGGCCTCGACGGCCTCCGGTACGCCCTCCGGGAAGTCACCGTAGTCCTGGATTCCGGATCCCATGTAGACGCCGACGCGGCCGCCGCGCAGGGTCTCCGGGTCGATTCCGGCCCGTTCGAAGGTTTCCCAGGCCACTTCGAGGGTGAGGCGCTGCTGCGGGTCGGTGGCCTCCGCCTCCATGGGGCCGATGCCGAAGAACCCGGCGTCGAAGTCGCCCGCACCCTGCAGGAATCCGCCTTGGTGGACGTAGCTGGTGCCCGCCTGCGAGGCGTCCTCGCCCATGAGCTGGTCGAGGTCCCAGCCACGGTCGTCCGGCATGCCCGATACGGCGTCGCGGCCCTCGGCGACCAGGTGCCACAGGTCCTCGGGGGTGGTCACTCCGCCGGGGTAGCGGCAGCCCATGGCCACGATGGCGATGGGTTCCTGCGCGGCGGCCTCGGCGTCCTGAAGGCGGCGCCGGGTGCGGTGCAGGTCTGCGGTCACCTTTTTGAGGTAGTCGAGGATCTTCTCGTCGTTGGCCATATCGGTCTCACCGAGTCCTTTGGGTCAGATGCCGGCAGCGTGCCCGTGTCAGGCGAGGCCGAGTTCCTGGTCGATGAAGGCGAGGACGTCGTCGGCGGAGGCCTCGTCGAGCGAGTCCCGCACGGCGGCCACCCCCGTTTCGCCGCTCTGGAGGGTGGTCAGGGTGTCGAGGAGGGTCTGCAGCCGTGAGGTGATGCGGCTGCTGCGGATCTCCTCCGTGTCCAGCGCCCCGACCAGTTCCTCGAACCGGTCGACCTCCGCGAGGATCGGCGTCGCCGTGTCGTCGCTGTCGGGGAAGAGCCGGGTGTGCAGGTGGTCCGCGAGCGCGGTGGGAGTGGCGTAGTCGAAGACCAGCGTCGCGGGCAGCTGGGTGCCGGTGGCGGCGGTCAGTGCCTGGCGGAGTTCCACGGCGGCGACGGAGTCGAAGCCGAGGTCCTCGAAGGCGCGTTGCGGGTCGAGTTGGGAGGGCGCGTCGTAGCCGAGCAGGGTCGCGACGCGGGTGCGTACGAGGTCGAGCAGCGCACGGCCGCGCTCGGCGACGGAGAGGCCGGCGAGCCGTGCCATCAGGTCGTCAGCGCCGGAGGCCGCGGAGTCCGGCTCGGCGGAGAGGATCTCCGTCACGTCGTCGAGTGCGTCGAGCAGCGGGCGGCGGCGGGCGAGCGTGTAGGTGGGGGCGAAGCGGGACCAGTCGAACTCGGCGACGACGAGATGGCTCTCGTCGTGCTCCAGGGCCTGCTTCAGGGCGCCGATGGCGAGGCCGGGGTCCATGGCTGGTGCGCCGATGCGTTCCATCACGGCGCTGAGTTCGGCGTCGACCATGCCGCCCTGCCAGGAGCTCCACGCCACGGAGGTGGCGGTGAGTCCGCGGGCGCGGCGGCGGTGTGCGAGGGCGTCGAGGTGGGCGTTGGCGGCGGCGTAGGCGGCCTGTCCTGCGCTGCCCCAGACGGCGGCGCCCGAGGAGAAGAGCACGAAGGCGTCCAGGGGGCGGTCGCCGAGCAGGTCGTCGAGGTGCTGGGCGCCGGTGACCTTCGCGTGGCCGACGGCCGCGAACTCCTCGTCGGTCAGTTCGGTGAGCGGCGCCATGCGCTGCATGGCGCCGGCGGCGTGCACCACGGTGGTCAGGGGAAGTTCATCGGGTACGGCGTCGAGGACCCGGGCCAGTGCGGCACGGTCGGTGACGTCGCAGGCGGCGAGGGTCACCCGGGTGCCGGCCTTCCCCAGTTCGGCCGCCAGTTCGCGGGCGCCGGCGGCCGCGTCGCCGTGCCGGCTGAGGAGCAGCAGGTGCGGGACGCCGTCGGCGGCGAGCATGCGGGCGACGTGGGCGCCGAGGCCGCCGGTGCCACCGGTGATCAGTGCGGTGCCGTTCGACGGGCGGGCCCGGACCGCGGTGCGGTCTCCCAGGGGTGCGCGGACCAGGCGGCGGGCGAGGACGCCGTCGGCGCGCAGGGCCACCGCGTCCTCGCCGGTGGCGCCCGAGAGGACGTCGCAGAGGCGGTGCAGGTCGGCGGAGACCGGTTCGGCGGGGAGGTCGACGGTGCCGCCCCATGTGTCGGGGTGGTCGAGGGCGAGTCCGCCGCCGAGACCCCAGAGCTGGCTCTGTGCCGGGGCGGTCAGCTCGGCGGAGCGGGACGTGGCGACGGCCGACTGCGTGGCGCACCAGAGCCTGGGGGCGTCCGGGGTGTCGGCGAGGGCCTGCACGAGGGTGACGGTGGCGGTGAGGCCACGGGTGAGATGAGGGTGTGCGGGTTCGGGACGGCCGTCGAGGGCCAGCAGGGACAGGACGCCGGCGGCGGGCTGTGCGGAGAGCCGGGCGGCGAGGTCGGCACGGCTCTGTCCCGGGACCGCTTCGATGACGTGCGGGGACGCGCCGCGTTCGATGAGCGCGGCCAGGATCGCGGTGACCGTGGGGGTGTCGGCCTGTCCTTCGGCGACGGCGACGAGCCAAGGGGCGTCGAGCGCGGTGGCGGGGGCGGCCGGCGTGGTGACGGGCTGCCAGACGACGCGGTAGCGGAGGTTGTCGAGAGCGGCCCTCTCCTGGTGGAGCCGGCGCCAGCGTGCCATCGCCGGCAGCACCTCGCCGAGTGCGGTCTCGGTGACCGAGAGCCGGTCGGCGAGTGCGGCGACGTCCTGCCGGTCGACGGCCTCCCAGAACGCGGTCCCGGCCGGGTCGGCGGCCCTGACCGTGGTGTCCTGGGCCTCGGGGCGCTCCAGCCAGTGGCTGCGCCGCTGGAAGGGGTAGGTGGGGAGAGGGACGCGGTGGGCGCCCCGGCCCGCGAAGAGGCCGTTCCAGTCGACGGTGCTGCCGTGCGCGTGGGCCTGGGCCACGGCGGTGATCAGGGTTCGCACCTCGTCGCGGGCACGGCGCAGGACGGGAACGCACAGGGTTTCGTCGCCGGGTGTCAGGCAGTCGGCCGCCATGGGGGTGAGCGCCGCGTCCGGGCCGATCTCGATGAGTACACGGACCCCTTCGGCGTGCAGGGTGCGTACGCCGTCGCGGAAGCGGACCGCTTCGCGGACGTGGCGGACCCAGTAGTCGGCCGAGGTCAGTTCGTCGGGTCCGGCCTGCCGGCCCGTGACGTTGGAGACGACGGGCAGTCGGGGTGCGTGATACGTCATCCGGGCGGCGACGTCCCGGAACGCGTCGAGCATGGGTTCCATGAGCGGTGAGTGGAAGGCGTGCGACACGGCCAGCCGCTTCGTCCGGCGCCCCAGCGCGGCGAAGTGCTCCGCGACCGCGAGCGTCTCCTTCTCCGCACCCGACACCACCACGGCCGACGGACCGTTCACCGCCGCGAGCGCCACCCCCTCACCCAGCAACGGCGCCACCTCGTCCTCCGACGCGGCCACCGCCACCATCACCCCGCCGGCCGGGAGCTCCTGCATCAACCGGCCGCGTGCCACCACCAGTTCGGCAGCGTCCGGCAGCGACAGCACGCCCGACACATGCGCGGCCGTGATCTCACCCACGGAATGACCGACCAGGAAGTCCGGACGCACCCCCCACGACTCCACCAACCGGAACAACGCCGTCTCCACCGCGAACAACCCCGCCTGAGCGAACATCGTCCCGTTCAGCAGACCGGCATCCTCACCCCACACCACCTCACGCAGACTCACACCCAACCGGGCGTCCAACTCCGTGAGCACCGCGTCGAACGCCTCCGCGAACACCGGAAACGCCCCGTACAACTCACGGCCCATACCCAGCCGCTGCGCACCCTGCCCCGTGAACAGGAACGCCGTCAGACCCTCCGCGGATGAACCCGCCGACGCGACGACATCCGCGCTCTCCCGGCCCGCCACCAGATCCGACAGCGCACGCACCGCCGCCTCACGATCCGCGGACAGCACCACCGCACGGTGATCCAGCACCGCACGCGTCGTCGCCAGCGAATACCCCAGATCCACCAGCGACTCGTCCGGATGTGCCTCCACGTGGGCGAGAACACGGCCCGCCTGCGCCACGAGGGCTTCGGGCGTCTTGGCGGAGAGCGGCAGCGGGATCAGCGATGACGTCACGGTGGGCGGGGCTTCCGGTTCGCCCTCCTCGACCGCCGGTGCCTCTTCGATGATGACGTGGGCGTTGGTGCCGCTGAGCCCGAAGGCGGAGACGGCGGCGCGGCGCGGGCGTCCGCGGTCGGGCCAGGCGACGGCGTCGGTGAGCAGGGAGATGTTGCCCGTGGTCCAGTCGACGTTCGGCGTCGGGCCGTCCACGTGGAGGGTGCGGGGCAGGATGCCGTGACGCATGGCCTGCACCATCTTGATGATGCCGCCGACGCCTGCGGCGGCCTGGGCGTGCCCGATGTTCGACTTGACCGAGCCGAGCCACAGCGGCTGGTCGGCGGGCCGGCCCTGACCGTACGTGGCGAGCAGGGCCTGCGCCTCGATCGGGTCGCCGAGGGTGGTGCCGGTGCCGTGGGCCTCGACCGCGTCGACCTGGTCGGCGGTGAGCTGGGCGGCTGCGAGTGCCTGGTGGATGAGCCGTTGCTGTGCGGGGCCGTTGGGTGCGGTGAGGCCGTTGCTGGCTCCGTCGGAGTTGACGGCGCTGCCCCGGACCACGGCGAGCACGCGGTGTCCGTTGCGCCGGGCTTCGCTGAGCCGTTCGACGACGAGCATGCCGACGCCTTCGCCCCAGCCGGTGCCGTCGGCGGCCGCGGCGAAGGACTTGCAGCGGCCGTCGGGGGCGAGGCCGCGTTCCTGGCTGAAGCCGACGAAGGAGGTGGGTGTGGCCATCACGGTGACACCGCCGACGAGGGCCAGGTCGCACTCGCCCGTACGCAGCGACTTGACGGCCCAGTCGAGGGCGACGAGGGAGGAGGAGCAGGCGGTGTCGACGGTGACGGCCGGGCCCTGGAGTCCGAGGGTGTAGGAGACACGTCCGGAGGCGACGCTGGCCAGGCCGCCGGTGCCGCCGTCGGTGGCGTAGTCGTGGTAGACGACGCCGGCGAACACGCCGGTGAGGGAGCCCTTGAGGGAGAGCGGGTCCACTCCGGCGTGCTCCAGCGCCTCCCATGACGTCTCCAGCAGCAGCCGCTGCTGGGGGTCGGTCTCGCGGGCGTCCTTGGGGCTCATCCTGAAGAAGTCGGCGTCGAACCGGTCGGCCTCGTGGAGGAAGCCACCCTCGCGGGCGTACGTGTGTCCGGGTGTGGCGGGTTCGGGGTCGTACAGCCCGTCCACGTCCCAGCCCCGGTTGACCGGAAAGGCCGTGATGCCGTCCCGGCCCCCGGCCACGAGATCCCACAGCTGGTCGGGTGAGGTCACGCCGCCCGGGTAGCGGCAGCTCATGCCGATGATCGCCATCGGCTCGTGTTCCCTGGCCTCGGCCTCCCGCAGACGGCGCTTCACCTGCCGCAGGTCGGCCGTGGCCCGCTGGAGGTAGTCGCGAAGCTTGTCCTGGGTTGCCATCTGTACCTCAACCAATCTCGGTGCGGGTGTCAGCCGTGCCGGCGGAACCGGTGCCGTGACCGGCGGTGGTGTGCGCGACGGGGCGGAGCGTGTCGGTGGTGGGCGCGTTGTCGGGGCGGGGCTCCGACGGGTCCGACGGTCCTGCCGGGCGGGGCTCCGACGGGTGCGGCCGCCCTGTCGGGCGGGGCTCCGGCCGGTCCGACGGGCCTGTGGATGGGGGCACTAGAGGAGTCCGATCTCCTGGTCGAGCACGTCGAACAGCTCGTCGTCGGTGACCGAGTCGAGTGCGTCGTCCTCGTCCCCGGCGCGGCTGACGCCGTCGCCGTGGGTGTCCTGCCAGCGGCGCAGCAGCGCCTCCAGGCGGGAGGTGATGCGCGGGCGGTCCCCGGCGTCGGGCCGTGCGGCCGTGAGACTCGCGTCGAGCTGGTCGAGCATCTCCAACAGGGCTCCGGAGGAGTCCTGTTCTTCGGATCCGTCGCCGATCAGTCCGGTGAGGTGGTCCGCGACCGCGCGGGAGTCCGGGTGGTCGAAGACGAGGCTGGCGGGGAGGCTGAGACCGGTCGCGCTGCCGAGCCTGCGGCGCAGTTCGACGGCGGCCAGTGAATCGAAGCCGAGGTCCTGGAAGGCCCGGTCGGCGCCGACCGCCTCGGGCGTGGGGTGGCCGAGCAGCGTGGCCACGTGCGAGCGGACCAGCTCCAGCAGGATGCGGCCCCGTTCGTCCTCGCCCCGCCCGGCGAGGCGTCGGCGCAGGTCTGCCGCGGCGGAGAGACCGGTGCCCGGAAGGGTCCCGGGGCGGCCGGGGGTGCGGACCAGTGTGCCGAGCAGGGGTGGCAGGTGGCCGGCCAGGGAGCGCAGGGCGCTCTGGTCGGGGTGGAGGGCGAGCAGGGAGGCGGTCCGGGTGCGCAGCGCCTGGTCGAGGAGTGCCGTGGTGCGCTCGGTGGTCAGCGGCAGGAGCCCGGTACCGGCCGCATGTGAGCCGGGCTCGTCCGCGGGGTCGGTGGTGGTGTGCCCCGGGGCGAGCGCGACGGCCGTGGCGGGGAGGCCGAGGGCGTGCCGGTGCCGGGCGAGGGCGTCCAGGAAGGTGTGCGCGGCGGCTTGGTGGGCCGCTCCGGCTCCGTGGACGAGGCCGCGGGTCGAGGTGAGCAGGACGAAGGCGGACAGGTCGAGGCCGGTGGTGAGTTCGTGCAGGTTCCAGGCGGCGTCGGCATGGTCGCGCAGTGCTTCGTCCAGGAGGTGCGGGGTGCCTTCGCCGATCGGTGTGTTCTCCCCGGCGGGTCCCGTGTGGACGACGGCGGTGAGCGGCCGGCCTTCGGGGATCCCCGCAAGCAGGGCGGCGAGCGCTGCCCGGTCGGCGGGGTCGCAGTCGCTGACGACCAGTTCGGCGCCGGTGCCGTCGGTGAGCGCGTCCGTCGCTCCGGGTGCGGCGCCGCCGGCGACGAGGACGTGGCCGGCGCCGTGTGCGGTGACGAGGCGGCGGACCAGCGCGGCGCCCGTCGCGGAGAGTCCGCCGGTGACGAGCACCGTGCCCCCGGGCCGGGGAATCGTCGCGTCGGCGCCCGGTTCCGCCGGGAGCAGCCTCGGGACGAGTACGGTGCCGCCCCGGACCGCGAGTTCTTCGGCGCCGGTGGCGAGCGCGTCCGGCAGTGCGGTCGCCGAGGCGTCCAGCCCGTCCACGTCGGCGAGGACGAACCGTCCGGGGTGCTCGCTCTGCGCGGCCCGGACGAGGCCCCAGACGGCCGCGTGCCGGACGTCCGGCGCCTCGTCCCCCGCCGCGACGGCGTGCCGGGTGACGACGACCAGCCTGGTCGGTCCGCCGTCCGGCGCGTGGCGGAGGAACTCCCGCAGGTGCGCCAGGACTTCGGCGGTGAAGGTCCGTACGGCTGCGGGCACGTCGCCGGTCGGGGCGGGCAGGGGCAGCAGGACGAAGTCGGGGGCGTCCCCGTCCAGGGGGCCGCGCGGGTCGAAGGCCGGGAAGGGGAGGCCGGTGCGCGGGTCGTCGAGGGGTCCGGCGGCGGCGAGCACGGCGGTCCTGGATCCGAGGTCGGCTATGTCGACGGGCGCGGGCGCCCACTCCAGCCGGTACAGCGCGCCCGGGGGCACGCCGTTGGTCAGCTCGGCGGGAGTGACGGGCTTCCAGGCGACGTCCTCGGCGGTCAGTACGGGCCGCCCCTGGCTGTCCGCGATGTCGAACGACGCGCGGCCCCGGCCGGTCGGCCGGACCCGTATCCGCAGTTCGGTGGCGCCGGTGCGGTGCACCTGTACGCCGGTCCAGGCCGCGGGGATCAGTGGCGCGTCGCCTTCGCCGTCCGGCTCCGCGCCCGCGGGCAGGGCTCCGAAGCGGGCCAGCTGGACGGCTGCATCGAGCAGGGCCGGGTGCAGCGCGCACTGCTCACCGGCCGTGCTCTCGTCGAGTACGGCGTCGGCGAGGAGTTCGTCCCCGCGCCGCCAGGCGGCGCCGAGGGTACGGAAGGCCGGGCCGTGCCCGTGGCCGACGGCGAACAGCCGGTCGTACAGGCCGTCCGGGTCCACCGGGGTGGCGCCGGGCGGTGGCCAGGCGGCCGTTTCCCCGGCCGGCTCCGCGGCGGGCGGGGCGAGGACGCCCCGGGCGTTCCTGATCCAGGCCGCGTCGTCGTCTCCCGGCTGTGCACCCGGAGTCCTGGAGTGGATGTCGACCGTACGACGGCCGTCGTCCGCAGGCGCTCCGACGGTGACGCGCAGTGCGGCGCCGGGGCCTGCCGTGAGCGGCAGCTGTGCCGTCACGGTCAGCTCGTCCAGGCGCGGGCAGCCCGTCTCCGTACCGGCGCTCAGGGCGAGGTCGGCGAAGGCCGAGGCTGCCAGGACGGGGGTCCCCAGCAGGTCGTGGTCGTCGAGCCACGGCAGTTCGGAACGGTTCAGCCGGCCGGTCAGGAGGGCGCCGCCGTCGGGGAGCGCCACGACCGCGCCGAGCAGCGGGTGTTCCGTCGAGCCGAGTCCGGCGGCGGTGAGATCGGCCCCGGCCCGTTCGGGCAGCGCCCAGAAGGGCTCACGGCGGAACGCGTATGTCGGCAGGTCGATGCGGCGGGCCCCGCTCCCGGCGAAGAACTCCGCCCAGTCGACCGGAACATGGCGTACGTGGGCGAGCGCGACGGCTCCCACCAGCTCGGCCGCCTCGTCGCGGTCGCGGCGGGAGAGCGGGAGGAACGCGGCAGCGGTCGACTCGGGCAGGCACGCGGGGCCGAGTGCGGCCAGTGCCGCGTCCGGACCGATCTCCAGGTACGTGGTGACACCCGCCTCGTCCAGGGTGCGTACGGCGTCGGCGAACCGTACGGCTTCCCGTACGTGCCCGACCCAGTGCGCGGGGTCGGCGAGGTCGGCGGCCGTGACCGCGCGTCCGGTCAGGGTGGAGACGACAGGAACGGACGGCTCGGTCACCGTCATCCCTGCGGCGGCACGCGCGAAGTCGGCCAGCATGGGTTCCATCAGCGGCGAGTGGAAGGCGTGCGACACCCGCAGTGGCTTGGCCGAGCGGCCCAGTGCCGCGAAGTGGTCCGTCACGGCCCGTACGGCGGCCGCCGTGCCCGACACGACGACGGACTCGGGGCCGTTGACGGCGGCGACGGCGACCTCGGCGGTGAGAAGCGGTGCCACCTCGTCCTCGCTCGCCCGCAGCGCGGCCATGGCCCCGCCCTCCGGCAGCGCCTGCATCAGCAGGCCGCGCGCGGCGACCAGGCGTGCGGCGTCCGGAAGCGACAGGGCTCCGGAGACGTGGGCGGCGACCAGTTCGCCGATGGAGTGACCGGCGAGGAGGTCGGGGCGGACGCCCCAGGACTCCAGGAGCCGGAACTGGGCCACCTCGAAGGCGAACAGTGCGGCCTGTGTGTACCCGGTGCGGTTCAGCGCGGCCTCGTCCTCGCGGACGACGGCGGCGAGCGGCCGGTCGAGGTGGAGGTCCAGCGCGGCGACGGCCTCGTCGAAGGCCCGCGCGAAAACGGGGTGGGTGCGGTGGAGCCGCTCGCCCATGCCGAGGCGCTGGGAGCCCTGGCCGGAGAAGAGGAATGCGGTCGGTCCGCCGCCGGTGCGCCCGGTGTCCTGCGCGGCCACGAGCGTGGCGGTGGAGCCGCCGTCCGCGAGCACGGCCAGGTCGCGCAGCGCCTGTGCGCGGTCGGTGACCAGGAGCACGGCGCGCTGTTCCAGGGGGGTACGGGTGGTGGCCAGGGAGTGCGCGACGTCGAGTGCGGTCGCGGCGGGCCGGGCCTCCAGGTGGGCCAGCAGCCGCCCGGCCTGGCGGGCGATGCCCTCGGGGTCGCGGGCGGACAGGAGCCACGGCACGGGGACGTCGTGCTCAGCGGCGTCGGGGGTGGGGGTGGGCTCGGGCATGGCGTCGGGCGTGACGCCGGGCGTGGCCTCTGCCGCGGCCCTGGTCCCGGTCTCTGCCTCTGCCGCGGTCTCTGCCTCTGTCCCGGTCCCGGCCCCGGTTTCAGCTGTGGCACGGCGATCGGCCGTCGGCGCCTCGATGATCACGTGGGCGTTGGTGCCGCTGATACCGAACGACGAGATTCCTGCCCGGCGCGGTCGGTCCAGTTCGGGCCAGGGGCGCGGCTCCGTCAGCAGGGTGACGTCACCCGCCTCCCAGTCGACCTGGGTCGAGGGCTCGTCCAGGTGGAGGGAGGTCGGCAGGACGCCGTGCCGCATCGCTTCGACCATCTTGATCACCCCGGCGATGCCGGCGGCGGCCTGGGCGTGCCCGATGTTCGACTTGATCGAGCCGAGGTACAGCGGCCTGCCCTCGACGCGGTCCTGGCCGTAGGTGGCGAGCAGCGCCTGCGCCTCGATGGGGTCGCCCAGGGTGGTCCCGGTGCCATGGGCCTCGACGGCGTCCACGTCGGCGGCGCCGAGTCCCGCGTTCGCGAGGGCCTGCCGGATGACGCGCTGCTGGGACGGCCCGTTGGGGGCCATGAGCCCGTTGCTGGCACCGTCCTGGTTGACGGCACTGCCGCGCAGGACGGCCAGGACCGGATGCCCGTTCCGGCGGGCGTCCGAGAGCCGCTCGATCACGAGCACGCCCGCGCCCTCGGACCAGGCGGCGCCGTCGGCGGCCGAGGAGAACGAGCGGCACCGGCCGTCGCGGGACAGCCCGCGCTGCCGGGCGAACTCGATGAACGTCTCGGGGGTCGACATGACGGTCACACCGCCGACCAGGGCCAGCCCGCATTCGCCCGACCGCACGGCCTGGGCGGCCAGGTGCAGTGCGACCAGGGACGACGAGCACGCGGTGTCGACGGCCAGCGAGGGCCCTTCGAGACCGAAGGTGTACGAGACGCGGCCGGGGCCCAGCGATCCGGCGGCGCTGTTGCCCGCGTAGTCGTGGTACATCGTGCCGGTGAAGACGCCGGTCGCGGTGCCCTTGAGCGAGAGCGGATCGATCGTCGCCCGCTCCATCGCCTCCCACGCGACCTCCAGCATCAGCCGGTGCTGCGGGTCGCTGGTCAGCGCGTCGTTCGGGCTGATCCCGAAGAAGCCGGGGTCGAAGTCGGCGGCGTCGTGCAGGAATCCACCGTGGCGCACGTAGCAGGTGCCGGGCCGCGTGGACTCGGGGTCGTAGAGCCGTTCCAGGTCCCAGCCCCGGTTCGCGGGGAACTCGGTGATGGCGTCGACACCCTCGTCGACGAGCCGCCACAGATCCTCGGGCGAGCGCACCCCGCCGGGGTAGCGGCAGGCCATGGAGACGATGACCACCGGGTCGTCGTCGGCGGAAGGCGCGGCGACCGCGGCAGCGGTGGTGGTGCTGTCGCCCGCGAGCAGGGTGTCCAGATGCCCGGCGACGGCACGGGCGTTGGGGTGGTCGAAGACCAGGGTGGCGGGCAGCCTCAGCCCGGTCGCGGAGGCGAGCTGGTTGCGCAGCTCCATCGCGGTCAGGGAGTCGAACCCGATCTCGGTGAAGGCCCGGTCGGGCTCCACGTCGGCCGCCGACCCGTGACCGAGTACGGAGGCCACCTGCGCCCGTACGAGGTCGAGCAGCGCGCGCAGCCGTTCCTTGGGCGCCAGTGCGGCCAGGCCGGACCGGGGCTGCCGGACGGGTACGGCGGAGGTGGCACGCGCCTTGCGGTGTACCAGGCCGGACAGGATCGGCGACGGCGGCTCCGCCGCGCGCAGGGTCCTCAGATCGAGGCGGACCGGGAGGAGCAGAGCGTCGCCCGACTGCCCGGCCTCGTCCAGCAGCGCCAGTGCGTGGGCCGGCGCGAGGGGTTCCACGCCGGAGCGGCTCATGCGTCGCAGATCGGTGCCGTCCAGTCCGCTCGCCATGCCGTCGCCGTCGGCCCACAGCCCCCACGCGAGCGACTGCCCCGGCAGGCCGAGCCCCTGCCGCAGGGCGGCGAGGGCGTCGAGGAAGGCGTTGCCGGCGGCGTAGTTGGCCTGCCCCGGATTGCCGAGGACGCCCGCGACGGACGAGAAGAGAACAAAGGCGGAGAGGTCCAGATGCTCCGTCAGTTCGTGCAGGTGCCAGGCCGCGTCAATCTTCGGCCGCAGTACGCGGGCCAGTTGGCCGGCGGTGAGCGAGCCGAGGGTGGCGTCTTCGAGCACTCCCGCGCAGTGGACGACCGCTGTCGGCGGGTGCGAGGTCAGCAGGGTGCGGACGGCCTCCCGGTCGGCGAGGTCGCACGCGGCGACGGTGACCTCGGCGCCCAGACCCGCCAGTTCGGCCCCCAGTTCGGCGGCTCCGGGTGCGTCGAGTCCGCGGCGGCCGGTGAGGACCAGGCGTCGGACGCCGTGCACGGTGACGAGGTGACGCGCCACGAGGGCCCCGAGCGTGCCCATACCGCCGGTGACCAGCACGGTCGCGTCGTCGCCGCCGAACGGGGAGTGGTCCTTCGTCTCCCCTGCCGGCTGGACGCGTACCAGCCGGGGCACCCACACGCCGCTTTCCCGGACCGCCGACTCGGGTTCGCCGGAGGCGACCACCGCGGCGACGTCCAGCGGAACGGTGCTGCCGGTGCCGGTGCCGGTGTTGGTGTCGGTGTCGGTGTCGGTGAGCAGGATCCGCCCGGGATTCTCGGTCTGCGCCGACCGCACCAGCCCGGCGACGGCCGCCGCCGCCGGGTGCGTGAGCGTCTCGCCCGGAAGAGCGACCGCTCCCCGGGTGACCACGAGCAGCCTGCCGGCCGCGAACCGCTCGTCCGCCAGCCACTCCTGTACGACACCGAGGGCGCGGGCGGCCAGTTCGTGGGCCCCGGACACCATGTCGGCGACGGGCGGCGGGCATTCCCAGACGAGCACGGCGGCCTCGGGCACGGAGCCGCTGTTCCGGTCGTCCCAGGGCACGGCGACGACGTCGGGAGCTGCCGCCGGTGTGAGCGGCGTCCATCGCACGGCGTACAGGGAGCCGCGTTGCGACGTTCCCGTCGTGGCCGCGACGGCCACCGGCCGGGTGACGAGGGCACCCACGGAGAACACGGGGCGTCCTTCGGTGTCCGCGCCGTCCACGGTGATGCTGTCGGCACCCGATGGTGCGATCCTCACCCGGAGTCGGGCCGCGCCCGTGGCGTGGAGGCGAACACCCTTCCATGCGAAGGGAAGCTGCGCCGTTCCCTCGTCGCCGGGCGTCGCGTCGGGCCCGTCGAGGAGCGAGGCGTGCAGCGCGGCGTCGAGCAGGGCGGGGTGCAGGCCGTAGTGCTCGGCGTCCTGGGCCGCCGCCTCGGGCAGGGCCACCTCCGCGAAGATCTCGCCGTCGCGCCGCCAGACCGCTTCCAGCCCCTGGAACACCGGTCCGTAGTCGTACCCCTGCACGGCCAACCGGCCGTAGACATCGTCCAGTTCCACGGGCGCGGCGCCCTCAGGGGGCCAGACGGCGGCGTCGAAGGCGGGCGCCGACGCGTCCGTGCGCAGCACACCGTCGGCGTGCAGGGTCCACGGTGTGTCGCCCGCTTCCTCGTCCTCGTCCCGCGCGTGCACGGTGACGCTCCTGGCGCCGGTCCCGTCGTCGGCCCCCACCAGGACCCGCACCTGGACGCCGCCACGAGGCGGCAGCACCAGGGGTGCCTGGAGGGTCAGCTCGTCGAGCGCGTCGCATCCGACCTGCGCGCCGGCGCAGAGCGCCAGCTCCACCAGGCCCGTCCCGGGAAACAGGACAGACGCGCCCATCCGGTGGTCCGCAAGCCATGGCTGACCGTCGAGGGACAGCCGACCCGTCAGCACGGGCCCGTCCGTTCCGGGAAGAGTGACGGCGGCACCGAGCAGCGGGTGGCCGGGCCGGTCCAACCCCAGCGAACCCGCATCGAGCCCGCCGAGTTCCGCTTCCATCCAGTACCGCTCGCGCTGGAACGCGTACGTCGGCAGATCGACGCGGCGGGCGCCCGAGCCCTCGAAGAACCGGGCCCAGTCCACCGAGGCTCCGGCCACATGCAGCTGGCCCAGCGCAGTGACGGCCGAGACCACCTCCGGCCGCCCCTTACGCACC